>DATJMX010000052.1 GCA_035508495.1 Candidatus Binataceae bacterium | reverse complement strand
AGGATCGATCGCGTAGCCGAAAAGACGGCTCGGGGATCCGCTATTTTCACGAGTTGTCCGCGAACTCATGATGGTGGTCTGCCATTGATCGTGGGTTCGGGCCGAAACGTTCATCCTTACCGCGCGGGCCTCGAATGCGATCATCGGGCGATGACGAATTGTCGACTATCAGCATCAAAAAGATAGACGATGCACGTAATAGATAGCGTTGACGCTTCCGCCGGATCGGTCGCATCTTTTTCTGCAAAAGTGGAAAGTTCGACGGCCGAGCGCTCCGGGAACGGTAAGCAAGAACCAGAAATAATTCTTACGGGACTGAGTAGCTTGTTGATGAAGAGGCTCGTTATCGAGCCGTGGGGGGCAAGTTCTAATTGTGGTCCTGATCCTGGTAGGAAGCGTCCAGTTCGTTGAAACACTATCGATTCTGAACCGCTTAACTGCAATCGAAATCAAACTGACTGAACTGCCCGTCGAAATCGGGAATCAAACTGACGCCAAACTCGAACATCTGCGCGCTGATTTGATGAAGGAATTCTATTGGCGCGCCAAGCAGGCGGCCAAAGCGGGCAATTTGGCCGATGCGGCTGCGAACCTTAAAGCTGCGGCAATTCTGACAGACATGGCGACAGACGGTCGCGTGCCGGTTGAGCCTTCTTTCCTCAAGCACGCGGTCACATCGCTCCAGGAGATCGAAGCACAATTTCCCGGTCCCTCACGGGTCGCCGAACCCGCCTATAAGGCGAACCTTGCGCTGGCGGCGTATCGCTCGGCGATCGCGCCCGTGCCTGCGATCCTGGGCTAGACCAGGGAGACTCGTTCCGCATTGACAATCAGTCAGCTAAACGAAGCGCCGGCTTACGGCAAATTTGTCTGGCGTGGAGACCCGGGCGTCGAGATGTTCGATTTACCTCGCGCTGCGCAATCGGGCGAGCTGGCCAAAATACCATTCAGTGGCGGAATCATCGGAGGTCAACAAACCCTCGACGGCGCCCTATGGCGGAACGTGACGCTTATAAAGATGCACATAATATATCGCGGCGGACCATTGATGCTCTCCAACGTGAAGTTCATCGATTGCACCTTTACATTCGCCAGGGGCGATAACGCCGCAGTGCTCGCGAACTATGTCGCACTCGGCTCGTATTCCCTGACTCTCTCCTAGATCTGCTTTCGCACGCGGGCTGAAGGTCCGACCCCGTTGCATCGGGTGACCGAGGGTCGTAGGTTCTTGTGCGCCTTTACGGCTCTACTTGCGAGGGAATCATGAAACTCAAAGATGCAGTTGCGGTGATCACTGGCGGCGGATCAGGACTCGGCGAGGCGACGGCGCGGGAGTTCGCGTCAGCCGGTGCGAAAATCGCGATTCTTGATTTGCCCGCCTCGCCGGGGGCGAAAGTTGCCGAGTCGCTTGGCGCGAATGCGATCTTTGTCACCGCCGACGTTGCATCGGCCGAGCAGGGCGAGGCCGCGATTGCTGAGACCGTGAAGAAGTTTGGCGCCGTGCATATCGCGATCAATTGCGCCGGTATCGGCCGTGCGATGCGCACGATCACCAAGGAAGGGCCTCATTCGCTCGACCTCTTCTCCAAAGTGCTGAGCGTCAATCTGATCGGCACGTTCAATATCATCCGGCTCGCCGCGGCGCAGATGGCAAAGCAATCGCCCGTCACTGACGATGGCGAGCGCGGCGTGATCGTCAACACCGCATCGGTCGCCGCCTTCGATGGTCAGATCGGGCAGGCGGCTTATTCCGCGTCAAAGGGCGGCGTCGTCGGTATGACGCTGCCGATCGCTCGCGATCTCTCGTCGGTGGGAATTCGCGTCTGCACAATCGCTCCGGGAACGTTCGAAACTCCGATGCTCGCAGGGTTGCCCGAGCCGGCACGAAAAGCGCTCGCCGCCGGAATCCCCTTCCCGCAGCGGCTCGGCCGTGCGAGCGAGTACGCGTCACTCGCGCGGCAAATCGTCGAGAACCAGATGCTCAACGGTGAGACGATCCGCCTCGACGGTGCGCTCAGGATGCCGCCCCGTTAGCGGCTATTGACCTGGAGTTTCTTCGACGGCGTTGGCGCCGATCGAAATGATCAGCATGCCCTTCTCGTAGCGCTGGCCACCGAGAATGAGGCGTCCATTGTTCCGAAGCTTGAGGTCGGTGGTCATCATCGTGTGCGGACCATCGAACAGCACCAACTCCATCGCGATCATGTCGCCGTCGATGGCGCGCGGCTGAACGTGCAGCATATGGCCGCCCGGAAGCGCGAACGCCATCATCTTGCCGCACTGGGTTCGGCCGTCTTCGTGAGTCTCGAGGCGATAGGTAGTGAAAGGAAAAAGGCCCTGGAGCTGATGGCCCATCGAGGTGGCCAGCCGCTTGTCGATTCCCTGGTTGGTGTCGGAAGCAAGGACGGCATCGACGTGCAGCTCGACCATTGGAACCGCGGGCTTCGCAGATGCGTTGCCGGACGCTAGCAGCGCAAGCATCACCACCAGGACGATCGGCAAACTTCCGGGGCTAAGCCGCATGCCAGCTTACTGCTGCTGATCGGGAAGCCAGATGACGGTCGTGTCGTTCTGCGGTTCGCTCCACACGGCGACGTTGGGGCTCTCGGATTCGAGCTTCGAGATCACCGCTTCGGAATTCTGTGCCATCGCCATCGCTTCGTCGGAAATCGCCGAGGCTTGCGCCACCGGCTCCTGGTCGGGAGTCAAATGCGTCACGCCTGAAATCTCGCGGACATCAGGCGCAGTCCCGCTGTTGCTGGCGACCTTCAGCGCAGAGGCAGGGATCGCGGAGGCGACTTCACGCGGACCCGAAACGGGCGGCAGATGCGTCACGCTCGCGAGCTCGCGCATCGGTTGCGCCAGATGCTTGACGGAAAAGCGCTCGGCGTAGGGCGTCACGACGATCGTCGTAATCGCCGCGACCGCGGCCATCGCCGCACCCATCGCGAACCCTGTGCTGAGGCGGCGCGAGAGTCCCGCGAACCAGTCGCTGACCCGAGTCGTGAAAGGTTCGGGCAGTTCGTCGATCCGCTTCATGACGGCGCGCTGGAAACCGTCGAGCGCAGGCTCGATGGCGTTTAGGCGCAACTCGTTTCCGAGCGAGGTCAGGTCGGCGAGTTCCGCGGCGCAACTCTCGCATCGGGCCAGATGGAAAGCGACCTCGCGGATTTCGCCGGATTCGAGTTCACCGTCTCCGAAGGGGCCCAACAGAAGGCTTATTTCACTGCATTGAGCCATTGCTAGCTTCATTCTCCGGACAGGTCTTTCAAAATCGCACGCAACTTGCCGCGTGCGTAGTGTAAGCGACTCATTACCGTGCCACGTGGCACCTGAAGCACCTCGCTTATCTCATCGTAGGATAAGCCCTCAACTTCGCGTAAAAGTATCACCGCGCGATGTTCCGCCGTCAACTCCCCCAGCGCATCGTGAAGGCGCGCCGACAGTTCCGTGCGGCTGGTCTCCTTAAAAGAATCGCCTTGATCGCTGGGCAGTCGATTGAATTCAGTGTCGGCTTCTTCACCGCGCAAAACGACGTGGCGTCCCTCGCGGCGCAGAAAATCGATCGCGAGATTTGCTGCGATGCGATAAAGCCAGGTCGAGAAACTTGATCGTGATTCGAACTTGGACAGGTTCTCATAGGCCCTGATGAAGGCTTCCTGTGCGAGCTCGATTGCATCGTCCTGATTGTGTACCACGGCCATCGCCACGCCGACGACGCGTCGCTGATAACGCTCAACCAACTGGCCGAAGGCGCCGGAATCGCCTTTGAGGGCCCGTTCGATGAGCTCGGCTTCGTCGCCGTCCTGGCGGCCGGGGTTTCTCAATTCGAATAGACGCAGTTGAAGGGTCCGAAATTCAAGGGAATTTTCATGATTCCCGGTCCATTTCGGCCCAGTTGGAACCCGATTTGACGTCGGCGCGCAGCGGCACCTTCATTTCTGCCACTCCCTCCATCTCGCGTTTTGCGAGCGCGGCAGCTTCCTGCAATCGTTCTTTGCGAACCTCTATCAAAAGCTCATCGTGAACTTGCAGCAAGAGGCGTGAATCCAGCTCCTGCTTCTTGAATTCGGCATCGACGCGGATCATCGCGATCTTGATAAGGTCGGCAGCACTGCCCTGGATCGGCGTATTGATCGCGATTCTTTCCGCCTGCGCCCTCGCACCTCCCGGGCCGGCGTTTATCTCGGGTACATAGCGCCGCCGCCCGTACATCGTCGTGACGTAGCCGGTCTCGCGCGCCCGCCGCACGGTTTCATCCATAAACACCCGAATCCCGGGGAGTCGCTCGAAATAGCGCTTGATGTAGTCGGATGCGTCAGCGAGCGCAATCCCGAGCTGGGCCGCGAGCCGTTGCGGGCCCATCCCGTAAATGATCCCGAAGTTGATGGTTTTTGCCACCCGACGTGCTTCCGCATCGACATTGTCGCGTGAAACGCCGAGCAGTTCGCTGGCGGTGCGAGCGTGGATATCCTCGCCCTCGCGGAATGCGCTGACAAGCGTCTCGTCGCCCGAAAGATGCGCCAATACGCGAAGATCGATTTGCGAGTAATCGACAGACAGCAGGACATAGCCGGGCGCTGGCACGAATGCCCGCCGGATACGCCGGCCCTCGACCGAGCGCGTCGGGATGTTCTGGAGGTTCGGATCGCTCGAGCTCACTCGACCCGTCGCTGTGTTGGCCTGATGAAACGTCGTATGTACGCGGCCATCAGTTGCGATGAGAGATGAGAGCGCATCAGCATAAGTCGATTTCAACTTGGCGATGACGCGGTACTCGATGAGCTTTCGCGGCATCGGATGCGCGGCCGCCAGCTTTTCGAGCGTGTCGGCATCAGTCGAATAGCCGCTCTTGGTCTTCTTGAGCCCTTTGGTCGCGAGCTTCAGGTGATCGAATAGAATTTCGCGGAGCTGGATCGGCGAGTTGAGGTTGAAGGTGCGGCCGGCGGCGTCGTAGCACTCGCGTTCGAGCCGCTTCACCTCCTCGTCGAACTCGCGCGAGATCGTCGCGAGCGCCTCGCGATCGACGGCGATGCCGAGCGCCTCCATTTCGTTGAGGATAAGCGCAATCGGCATCTCGATTTCGTGAAACAGCTTTGCGAGTCCGTCAGCTTCGAGTCGCGCGCTGAGCGGAGCTTGTAGCGCGGCAACGACTTCGGCATTGCTGCCGGGAATCGCGCGAGTACCGAGCGGCGCCAGATACTCGTGGTAGAGGTCGGTTATCGTGGGTTCGGGCTTGCCCGCGTTGATGAGGAACGCCGCGATCATCGTGTCGAAATCCACGCCCGCCGGACGCACGCCGTAGCGCTTCAGGCGCAGCAGATGAGCTTTCAGATCATGTACGGCCTTCGGCTGCTTTTGGTTCGCCAGCAGCTCGGCGGTTTTGCCGATGAGCCCCTGCTCGAAGGTGTAGCTCTCGCCGCCGCCTGCGATTTGCAGGCGCGCCTCGCCAATCGGGCTCAGCGTGAGATCGAATCCGAGGCGATCGCACGCGCCGAGCTTCATGATGACGGAGGGCAGGTCCGCGGCCGTGACGATGACTTCGCTCGATGTCGTGCCCATCGGCAGTTCGGCCTGTGACGGCGCGATTTCCTGCATCAGCGAGTTGAATTCCAGCTCCCGTATGAGCTCGGCCACGGCGGGCTCGTCGATACCGGGCCACAAAAGCATGTCGGGCTCGATGTCGAGCGGCATCGCCGTTTCGATTTTCACCAGCTTCAGCGCGAGGTCGACGGCCTGACGATGCTCGGCGAGGAGGCCCGCAACTTTTTTTGCGCCACGGATTCCAGCTTCCTCGATCTGGTCGAGATGCGCGTAAAGCTCCTTGATACTGCCGAATTTCTGGATCAGCGCGCACGCGGTTTTCTCGCCGACGCCCGGCACGCCTTTGACATTGTCGATCGAGTCTCCCGTCAGCGCCTGGATGTCGACGAGCGCGGACGGCTCGACGCCGAAGCGATCGCGCACGTCGCGCGCTGCGATACGGCGATCGCGCATGGTGTCCCAGAGCGTGATATGCGGGCCGACGATCTGCATGAAGTCCTTGTCAGCCGTGATGATCGTCGTCGCGAAGTGCGATTTGACTGCGCGCGCCGCGAGCGTGCCGATCACATCGTCAGCCTCGTAGCCCTCGCGCACGATGCTCTTGATGCGGAACGCTTCGACCGCGCGATGAATGAACGGAATCTGGACGACGAGGTCGTTCGGCGCCTCGGCGCGATTGGCCTTGTAGTCGGCGAAGAGATCGTCGCGGAAGGTGCGCTTGGGCGAATCGAATACGACACCGATATGCGTCGGCCGTTCTTCCTTGAGCAGCTTCAGCAGCATCCGGATGAAACCGTACACGGCGTTGGTCGGCATCCCGCGCGAGTTGTTGAGCTGCGGCAACGCGAAAAACGCGCGAAAAACGTAGCCGGATCCATCGACCAGGATCAGATCTTTGCGGGCTTCAGCAGCCATGCGTCGAAGGTATCCGATAGCGTCGCGCTTGCGAAGTCAGAGCCTAAAGTAAAAGTACGATAACGCGCGGTCAGCAGAGTACCGTATTGACAGTGCCAACTCGCGTGTTTATTTCTTCGATCGCCGCGGGTAATTTGAATTCGCGGCACTGCTGCACCGTCGGGATCAATAACCGGCGGTTTCATCAAACGAGTCAGATCGGACGATCCGAATGATCGAGGTCAAGAACCTAGTAAAGAGCTACGGCAACTTCGTCGCAGTAAAAGGAATCTCTTTCAAAGCCGAAAGCGGTTCGATCCTGGGCTTCCTCGGCCCCAACGGCGCGGGCAAGACCACCACGATGCGCATCATCACCGGCTTTATGCCGGCGACGTCGGGCACCGTCCTGATCGACGGCCTGGATATTTTCAGCAACTCGCTCGCCGCGCGCGCCAAGATCGGCTACCTGCCGGAAAACCCTCCGCTCTACACCGATATGCGCGTCGAGGCGTATCTGCGTTTCGTCGCGCGGCTGCGCGGCGTATCAAAGAGCAAGGTCGATGCGGCCCTGGATCATGTTCTCAACGTATGCGGCCTGACCGACATGGCCGGGCGCATATGCGGTCAGCTCTCCAAGGGCTATCGGCAGCGCGTCGGACTCGCGCAGGCTCTTATCCATGATCCGCCGGTCCTGGTGCTCGACGAGCCGACGATCGGTCTCGACCCGCGGCAGATTCACGAGATTCGCGGGCTCATCCACGAGCTGGCCGGCAACCGCACGGTCGTGCTCTCGACGCATATCCTGCCCGAGGTCTCTCAGATCTGCGACAAGGTCGTGATTATCGCTGACGGCCACGTCGTGCTCCAGGAATATCTCGCTCAGCTGCCGGCCGGCACCTCGCTCGAAGATGTGTTCCTGCACGCCATCGCCAAAGAGGGTCATGCCGAGAGTGGCTCCGCCGAAGAGACGTTGGAGGAGGTGGGGGCGGGACACACCTGATCCTCGCACACCGCGACATGAAGAACGCAATCACAATCGCGGGCAAGGAGCTCGCGGGTTACTTCGTACAACCGGTCGCCTACGTGGTGATGTCGGTATTCCTGCTGCTGGGCGGCTTCTTCTTTTTCAACATGCTGCGCTACTTCGAAGTGATGCTGAACGCGTACACCGCGATGCAGAATCCGCAGGTGCTGGCGCGCTTGAATCTCAATAGCGCCGTGATCGAGCCGCTTCTGCACAATCTGGCGATCGTGCTCGTCATCCTGGTCCCGGCGATCACGATGCGCAGCTTCGCCGAGGAAAAGCGCACCGGCACTTACGAGCTGCTGCTCACCGCGCCCGTGCGCACTGGCGAGATCGTCGCCGGCAAGTTCATCGCGGCCGCAGTCTTCATGCTAATCATGATCGGCCTGGCCGGAATCTTCCCGCTCATCCTCGTGATGTTCGGGAATCCCGAAGTCGGCGTGATGATGGCCGGATACATCGGACTTGCGCTGCTCTCTATTACCTTCGTCTCGGTCGGGCTGTTCACCAGCTCACTCACCCAGAACCAGATCATCGCGGCGATCAGCTGCTTCGGTATCCTGCTGCTCCTGTACGTGATCTCGTGGCCGGCGCAAGCTGGTGGCTCGCAATTTGGCGACCTGCTGCGCTACCTGTCGCTCCCGGATCATTTCGGCCAGATGGTCTCCGGGATTGTCGATACGCGCGACCTCATCTACTTCGCGAGCGTGATCACGGTCGCGCTCTTCCTCACTCAACGCGCGGTTGAGTCGGTGCGCTGGCGGTAACAGACCATGCGAAGATCGTCGGCGCTCTACGGAATCCTGGGTCTAGTCCTGCTCTCGTTCGGGCTGATCGATTATTTCATCTCGGCCGGCTTCAAGCTCTTCGTCTGGGCCAACGTCGTCGCGGGCGTGTTCGCACTGATCCTCTGGATCATGTCGAGCTACTCGGATCTCGCGTCACTTGCGGGATCGCGCTCGACGCGCTACGGCCTCAACGCGCTGCTCTACTCGATAGTCTTCATCCTGATCCTGTGTGCGATTAACTACCTCGGATCGCTCCATCATTCGCGAATCGATCTGACCTCGGAAAAGGTTTACAGCCTCTCGAGCCAGTCCGTCAGCGTCGTCAAGAATCTTCAGAAGCCGCTCAAGCTGTACGGGTTCTTCCAGGGCGGTGAAAGCCCGCAGGCCCGCGACATCTACGACATGTATGCTTACGCGTCGCCCAAGGTGACGTTCGAGATGGTCGATCCCGACAAGCATCCCGAGCTCGCCGAGCGCTACAAGGTCTCGGTGATGGGCACCACGCATCTGCAATACGGCGGCGACGAGGGCGACGGCACCAACGTCACCGATCTTTCCGAAGAGGCGCTGACCAACGCGATCGTGCGCGTCACGCGCTCGACCAAGAAAGTGATCGCGTTCCTCGACGGCCACGGCGAAGCTGATATCGACAGTAACGACGACCCAACCGGGTACGGCTCGATCCGCAAGGATCTCGAAGGCGAGGGCTACGAGGTGCGCAAGCTGCTGCTCGCCTCGCAGCCCAAGGTCGCAGACGATATCAACTTGCTGGCGATTGCGGGTCCGGTGAAGCCGCTGCTCCCGCATGAGATCGACGCGCTCACCGAATATCTCAAGCGCGGCGGCCGTGTGCTCGTGACTCTTCGCCCGCAACGTCCCGATCAGCCGATCGACGAAACGGCGCTGATCAAGCTGCTCGGCGACTGGGGCGTGACCGTCGATAACGACATTATCGTTGACCAGGTCGTGCGGCTCTTCGCGGGTCCCGAATTGGGCCTCAATCCGATGGTGCATAGCTACGGCGTGCATCCGATTACCAAGGACTTCACGCAGCAGACGGTTTTTCCGATGGCGCGATCGATCGGCGCGCAAAGCAAACTGCCCGATGGCCTGACCGTCACCTCGCTCGCCAAGACCAGCGACAGCTCTTGGGGCGAGACTGATCTCGACACCCTCTTCCGCCAGCAAAAAGCGCAGCTCGACGCGAAAGACATCCGCGGTCCGCTCACAGTTGCCGAGGCGGTCGAGGCCGACCTCGATGCCATGAAAGCCGGCAAGGGCGACGCCAAGATCGTCGTGATCGGCAGCACCGATTTCGCCAACAATCAGTACGGCACCACGTTCTACAATCGCGATTTCTTCATCAACAGCACCGACTGGCTGTCGGGCGAGGAAAATCAGATTTCCATTCGACCGCGTTCGATTCGCGCGTCGCGCTTCCGCCTGACCGTCGATCAGTTCGCGATCGTATTCGCGCTGGCGGTGCTTCTCTTGCCCGAGCTGCTGCTGATCGCGGGCATCGCAGTATGGTGGGAACGGCGCAACTAGCCGGCGCGCGGTGGTTCTGATTCTCCGATGAGCTTTCGCAACACGATTATCGCGCTCGCTGTGCTGATTGTGATCGGCGGCTATGCGCTCTACGTCGGCAAGTTCTCCCAGCCGGCCGAGCAAACGCAGAAGCTGATGAAGATCGACTCCGCCGATATCGCGAAGATCGATCTCAAATATCCTGACCGCGAAATTCAGCTCGAGCGCAAAAAGGGCGGCACCTGGATGATCACCAGGCCGATTGGCGCTGACGCCGACCAGACCGCGGCCAACAACTTGGCGCGCGCGATAGCTGATTGTCAGCTCGTCAAAACCGTGGATGACAAGCCGGCGGATCTCGCGCCGTTTGGTCTGGTCAATCCGAACTCGACCGTCACGATCACGACTTTCGACGGCAAGACCTTGCCTGGGATCGAAATCGGCAAGACCACGCCGATTGGTTTCAACGCCTATATCAAGACGACCGACAAGCCGGCTGTGATGCTCACGCAGGCAGCGTTCCAGTCGGGCATGAACAAGACGCTCTCCGAGCTGCGCGATCGCGATCTCATGACCTTCAAGGCCGAAGACGTGCAGAAACTCGAGCTGATCAAGGACGACGGCACGACGATCGAAATCGATCGCAACGGCGACAACTGGAAAATCGTGAAACCCGCTCCCTACAAGGCCGATGACACTGTAGTGCGCGAGGCGATCAGCGAGCTGGTCAACGCCAAGGTCGCCGATTTCATCACCGATACGCCCTCTGATGTCGCCAAATTCGGCCTCGAAAAACCGCATGCGACGATCACCGTTTATCTCAAAGACGGCACCCAGCAGTCGCTGCTCTTCGGCTTCAAGCAGACCGAATCGGGCAAGGACGGAATCTACGTGCGCCGCGGCGAGCGCGCTCCGGTGTATACCGTTCACGAATACGTGATGTCGGGAGTGAATCGCTCGCTGCTCGATTTCCGCGACAAGACGGTGTTCGCATTCGACCCCGCTGCGGTCGATTCCATCAACGTGAAGGAAACCAACGAGCAGTTCACGATCAAGCGCGCGCCGGGCGGCAAGTGGGAAATCACCGCGGGCGGCAAGACCTCGCCCGGCGACGTCGCCGACGTCGAGCGCTTCCTCGATCAGATTCGCGATCTGAAAGGCAACTCGATCGTCGCCGATCCAATGCCGAGCTTCATGCCCTTCGGCATGAACGCGCCCGCGATCGATATCGCGCTCTCCGGCAAAGACGGCAGGCCGCTCGGCGAGATCAAACTCTCGAAAATTTCAGTAACTCCGACCAGCGCGCCAGCCCCCGGCGAGCAGGCCGGTCCCCGCACCGACTACTACGCAACCTCGAGCGCCGGCAAAGCGGTATACTCAGTAAGCGATTACTACTTCACTCAGCTAAATCGCCCCGCCCGGTTGCTGATGGAACAGACCGCGGCGGCATCGCCCGCCGCGTCATCGTCGGCGAAGTAGCGCCTGGCCAGGATCGCAGAGTAAGTGGTGGCCATCGATTTCAAGATGACTGAAACGTAGGAGCGACTCCTTGAACATCACCGCTCCGCGATCACGTGTGCGATGGCTTCCTTGCTCGTATGCGTGATGCTCAAGTGGAAGCGCCCGATGCTCTTTTTGCGCGCGAACTCCGCCGCCTTCCCCGCCAGCACGATCGTCGGTGCCGAGCCGCGCCGTCGCACGACCTCGATCTCGCTCCACCCGACGTTGCGATTCCATCCGGTCCCCAGCGCCTTCATCGTCGCTTCCTTGGCCGCAAACCGCGCCGCGTAGCTCTGGAAGCGCGGCTTGCCGCGCGACTCGCAGTAGTCGATCTCGCCCTGTGTGTAAACGCGGGCGCGAAACCGCGCACCAGTCGCGGGATTCGTGAGCGCCCGCTCGATTCGCTCGACTTCGATCACATCGATTCCGATGCCGACAATATCCGCCATCGCGCTTGAGTATTAGCGGCGGCGCGCGGAGATTCAAATCGCCGATAGCGGCGTCTTCGCGCGACTATTCAGAAAATCGCCAGTTCGGGTAAGCTTCTGCCAGCTCGATTGTAAGGTCACAGAGTGAAAATGAAGGATGCCCGCCGTGCCGCTGCGCTCGCGCTTCTCCTCCTGCCTTCGCTTTCAGGATGCGAACGGCGCGCGGCTTTTTGGCTGCTGATGCTTCCCCCGCTCGGTGCGAACAACCAAGTCGATCCGACGGCTCCGATGAACATCTGCAGTCCCGACTCATCCCCTAGCGTCGCGTGACCAGCGCGAGCAACTGAAGGCGAGCATGGTCGAGTACAACGCCAACGCGCAGTCAAAGCAGATGCTGCAAAACACGTTCAAGCATTTTGATCCGTCACAGATCGCGGCGACTAAAGTAATCGCCGCAAACGCGATCTGCCTTTCCTTTGACGATCCACGTCTTACAGCAAAATAGGAGAACCAGATGCCCCTGAAAATTACTGTCAACAAAACGCGATGCATCGGCAGCGGCGATTGCGTCGAGACCGCGCCGGCCGTGTTCCAGCTCGACGACGAAGGCAAGTCCGACGTCGTGAACCCGACGGGCGCAAGCGATAACTCGATCGTCGCCGCAGCGCGCTCGTGTCCGGTCAAAGCGATCACCATCGTTGACGACAGCGGCACACAGCTTTTTCCGCCGCCCAAGAAATAGCCGATGGTCATACGCAAGCATCGCGAGGGCGAGCTCGTAATCGAGCAGACGCGCGACCTCGCCCTCGTGCGCGCGCTCCTCGAGCGTGCTGCGATGCTCACCGATGGCATCGACGCGCCCTCGTCGTGCTGCCTGCTGGCGTACTTCGGTCACGAGCCAGTCGGCATGGTCGGCGTCGAGCCGCGCCTCGATGCGGCGCTGATCCGTTCCCTGTATGTGGTCGATACGATGCGCTCGCGCGGCATCGGCGCCGCGCTCGTCGCCGCCGCGCGCAAGGCCGCTCACACGCGCGGGGCGCAGCATCTCTACCTCTTCAGCACCGACGCAGGCGACTTCTTCCGCCGCCTCGGCTTCGAGCAGATTTCCGTTGATCGCGTTCTTTCGGCGCTCAAAGGCGCGCCGCACGTCGAGCACTATCGCGCGCATCCCGATCAACTCGCGAAGGAAATTGCCTATCACCTCGATATCTCACGCGACGGCGTGATCGAGCGCTGAGGCCCGCGACTTATGTTTCGATGATCGCCAGCACGTGATTGCGCTGGATCTGATCGCCCGCCTTCACGCGCACTTCCTTGATGCGCCCGGCCGCCGGCGCTTTGATCGGGATCTCGACCTTCATCGATTCGATAACCATCACCTCGGTGCCGCGCGCGACTTCCGCGCCCGCCTCGACCTCGACGCGCAGCACCTTGCCAACTGAAGGACTCTTGATCTCCATCGCGGCCCAATCCTTTCCGAACGTTAAGCGGTCTTAGCAGGCAAAATCCGTGTCCGCCAGCGGCGGCGATTTTTTTCGTCTTGAGTTTTGACGCTCACAGGTTGTAAGGGAAAACCCTGGGCTGTGTATGCGCGGGCGCTCGCCGCTCGTGCGAAGGGGTGTGCCGATGGGCTCGTTCGTTTCGTCTCGCACGCTGAACGAATATCCGCGCGGTGCGCATCGATGGACCCTGCTCGGGCTCACCGTGCTCGCCACGATTCTCGCCTCGTTTGAATTTCAGCTCGCACCGATCCTGCCGATCATCCTGCCGTACCTGCATATGAGTCACACCGGCTACGGCTTCTTCGTGATGTTCGCCGTGTTGATCGCGGGCGTCTCGGCGTTCTTCGGCGGACCGCTCGCCGATCGCTACGGGCGCGTGATGCTGATCGATGCGAGCCTCGGCGTGGTATGTATCCTGATTTTCGCGAATCTACTGATTGTCAACATCGCGACGTTCGTGATCGTGCGGGCCTCGATGGCGATCGTCGGCGGCTTGATGGCGGGCGCGGGCGCGGCACTGGTGCGCGACATGTCGCCGCGGCTCAGCCGCGCGCTCGCCTTCGGCTTCTTCACGATCGGCCCGGTGGGCGCGAACTGGCTTGCGAACTTCATCGCCGGCGCGACGCTGCCGATCTATCACACCTGGCAATCGCAGATTTGGATCACCGGCTTCCTCGGCCTCGCGATGTACCTGCCGATCCTGTTGTGGCTGAAGGACTTGAGCCCGGTGCTGCGGCTGCAAATCTTCAAAACCGAGATCGCTTCGATGGAAGCCGAGGGGCGGCGGACGCCGAAGGCCGCAGAGTTGCCGGCCAGCACGCGCGACGCGTTCGCGAAGCTGCTCGTGCACTCGGAGGTCTGGATCCTGGTGCTGGGGATGTGCGCGAACCTGACGCTCTACATCGCGATCCAGAGTTTCGGACCGCTGATGCTCACCGAGGCGTTCAAGGACAGCGCCGCCGAAGCCAATCGCGTCACGTCGTACTTCTGGCTTGCCAACCTGCTGGTGCTGATCACGACTGGCTACGTCTCGGACCGGCTCCAGGTGCGCAAGCCGATCGCGGTGATCGGCGCGACGCTGGCGACGATCCTGATGGCAGTCTGGGCGCCGATGTTCACCCACGGCGCGACCAGCGCAACGCTCGCCCTGGTCGCCACGCTGATGGGATGCTTCCTCGCCATCGGCTACGTGCCGTGGGCCGCGCAATTTTCAGAAACGCTCGAAGATATTTCGCCCGCGCTGCAAGCGACAGGATGGGCATTCTTCGGCCTTGCGCTCAGGGCCTGGATAGCGATCTCAGCACCGCTGATGCTCTACATCGCGGCCCATCACGGCTGGGGCATCTGGATCGAAATCTCGCTGGTCGCGATGACGCTCTACATAACCTCGCTGTTCTTCACCCGCGACCGAGCCGCCGCCACCCGCCAGGTAGCGATCGCGTCGCCCGCGGTCCGCCCTGCAACGGCGAAATAGCAAATCGACTTAACTTGTAGTGAGCAGCCCTGAAATCCGCGTGCAGATCAGGAGCGGTCGACGGCGCGTCGCGCCGCCGCTTGGGCGTTAGCTTTTCTGGATGTCGCCGCTGTCGAGAGCTCGCATGGCCGATTACGACTCAGCAATCCTGGTGTGCAAAGAATCAGCCTCGGCCACCAAGGTTCTCGCCCTTGCTGTGACGTTGCTATTAATTCGCGCGTCGAAAAAAGAGCGGGGCAGTGATGCCCCGCTCGTCATCGAATCTGCCCGGATCGTTCTTACTTGGCGGTGGTAGGATGCGCGATGCAAAGTCCGTATTGGAAAGCGCAACCGCCGATCGCACTCGACAACTGCGAGCCGCAAATGACCGGCGTAAGCTTCGAGTTCTTCGCGAGCGCTGGGCGCATTTCGCAATATGGAACCGTGAGGCTGATGTCGGTTTCGTACATGCAGCACTGGAAGCTCGAGGCCGCATCTCCAACGCAGTACGTGTACTGCTGATCGCAACTTGGCGGCTCCGCCGCCATTGCCGGACGCGATGCCAGTCCGGTGGCGATGAGCGCAAAGGCGCCGATTGCCACAGCTTGCAAGGCTATTTTTGTCATCACTTTCATTTTTTTCCTCCGCGGTCTTTTGACGGAAACGTCTTCGTCTTGAAATTTCAGGACCCCACCAATAGCGACGGCAACGCGGTCTACAGCTAGCTCAGCCGCCGATGTCCTAACTTCAGTAGGACAAGACGAAATTAATACTTTTAAGCGAGATTAAAGACAAGTGGACGCAATACACTAATCCTAAAGCTACAATTTGCGTCGATTAGGAGTACTAATAGTTTATCGCGACTTCGGCGGCCAATCAGACTTCTTCGCGACGATTAGTCACTCATGAGTAACTATTCGATGCGAGCCGGGCTCAGCTTTGCGGCTCACTCTTTGCCCATCGCTTCACTACAATCGAGAGCGTGAAAGCCACTCCAGCGTCGGTCGAGAAATATTTGCGCTTGCGTATCGAGGGCGAGGTGCGCTTCGATGCCGGCACGCTCGCGGTCTATGCGACTGACGCCTCGAACTATCGCCAGGTGCCTATCGGCGTCGTGATCCCGCGTCACGAGGGCGACGTCGCCGCAGCGCTCGCGATTGCGCGGGAGAATGCGATGCCGATCCTGGCGCGCGGCGGTGGTACTGCCCTTGGCGGCCAGGCCTGCAATGCGGCGCTCGTGCTCGATTTCTCGAAGTACATGAACCACGTCAGGCGGATCGACGCGGCGCGCGGCACGGCCGAGGTCGAGCCCGGATGTATTCAGAGCGCGCTCGATGCCGCACTCGCGCCGCATGGTCTTTTCTTCGCGCCCGATCCCTCGACCAAAGATCGATGCACGCTCGGCGGGATGATCGGCAACAATTCTTGCGGTGCGCATTCCGCCGCCTATGGCAAAACCGTCGACAATCTCGAAGCCCTCGACGTGATGCTCTACGACGGGACCTCGCTTCACCTGGGCGGTGCAATGAGCGAGGCGGAGCTCGATGCGGCAGTCGCTCGCGGCGATCGCGCTAGTGCGATCTACGCCAAGCTCCGCGATTTGCGCGATCGTGTCGGCGCTTCGGTGCGCGCCAACTATCCAAAACTGCCGCGCCGCGTCTCCGGCTACAATCTCGATCAGCTTCTGCCCGAGGCGCCGTTCAACCTCTCACGCGCTTTCGTCGGATCCGAAGGCACGCTCGGCGTTACGACGCGCGCGTGGGTGCGCGCGGTTCCGCGTCCAAAAAAACTCGCGCTGGTCGTGCTCGGTTTCGATGATGTCTTCCTCGCCGCCGACCAGATGCCGTGGCTGCTCGAGCATCGTCCGGAAGCGCTCGAAGGCTTCGACCATCAGTTGCCCGACTTCGCGCGCATGAAGCGGATGCCCGCTGTGGATCTACTGCCTGCGGGCAAAGCGTTTCTGCTCGTCGAGCTTGGCGGCGCCGATGACGACGAAGTGCGCGAGCGCGCCGAACGCCTGATCGCGCATACCGAGCGAATCGACGAATGCAGTGGCGCGACGGTTCTTCTCGATCCGGCTGAGCGCACCGGCGTGTGGCGGATCCGCGAATCCGGTCTCGGCTCGGGCGCGTACTTCAAGGGGCGGCCGCGAACGTGGCCGGGTGCCGAGGATTGCGCCGTGCCTCCGGCGCGGCTCGGCGAGTATCTGCGCGGCTTCGACGCGATCCTCGCGCGCCACGAGTTGACGCTGTCAACCTATTACGGTCATTTCGGCGAGGGATGCGTTCACGCGCGCGTGAGCTTCGATCTCGCGAGCAAGCGCGGTATCGCGACCTTCCGCGCCGCGATGGAAGAAATCGGCGCGCTGGTCGCAGAGCTGGGCGGCTCGATGTCGGGCGAGCATGGCGACGGAATCGCGCGCTCGGAATTGCTGCCGTTGATGTTCAAGCCGGACCTCATCGAGGCGTTCCGCGACTTCAAGCGTATCTTCGATCCCGATCGCATGATGAACCCGGGCGTGATCGTCGATCCGCATCCGCTCGATTCTCATCTGAAGCTCGGAGAGAATTACCTGCCGCGCACCGTCACCACGCATTTCAATCTGGCAGAGGAGGGCGGAGTCGCCGGGGCCGCGCTCAAATGCGTCGGTATCGGCAAGTGCCGCAAGACCGACGCCGGCACGATGTGCCCGTCGTACATGGCGACGCGCGAGGAAAAGCATTCCACACGCGGGCGCGCGCGCCTCCTGCTCGAGGCGCTCTCGACGGACCTGCTGCCGGGAGGTTTCGGCGACGCTGCGCTCAAGGAGTCGCTCGACCTGTGTCTTTCCTGCAAGGCGTGCAAGAGCGAATGCCCGTCGTCGATCGACATGGCGGCGTACCGCGCCGAGTTTTTCGCGAACTACTATGCGAGCAATCCGCGGCCGCTGTCGTCTGTATTCTTCGGGCGCTTCCCGCAAGTCGCACACGCCGCGTCACACGCGCCCGTGCTGTTCAATGCGTTCGCCAACGCGCCGATCCTCGGAGCGATCGGAAAGCGCGCACTCGGAATCCATCGGTCACGGCGCCTGCCGCGTTTTGCGCGCCGGGGTTTTACGTCGTGGTTCGCCTCGCGTCCGAAGTCGTCGCATGGCGCTCGCGAGGTCGTGCTGTTTCCGGACACGTTCAACAACTTCCTCGAGCCGCAGGTCGCGATCGCCGCGGTCGAAGTGCTTGAGCGCGAAGGCTTTCGCGTTTCGATTCCGGCGCGGTGGCTATGCTGCGGCCGCCCGCTGTACGACCAGGGCATGCTCGAGCGCGCGCGCAGGCAGCTAAGAGAAATTATCGACACGCTCGGCCCGATCGCATCGCGCGGCACGCCGATCGTTGGACTCGAGCCGAGCTGCATCCTGACTTTCCGCGACGAGCTGCCCTCGCTTTTTCCCGATGATAAAGGCGCGAAAGCGCTGGCCGCAAATTCGTTAATGCTCGACGAATTCCTCGCACGCGAAGTTCCCGGATACGCACCGGGCGAGGTGAACGCTCATGCGCTACTTCAGGGCCATTGCCATCAAAAATCGCTTGCCGGAATCGATGGCGAGATCGCGATCCTCAAAAAAACGCCGGGACTCCAGGTCGAAGTGATCGACGCCGGATGCTGCGGGATGGCGGGCGCATTCGGCTACGATCGCGAGCATTACGAAATCTCCCGAGCGATAGGGAACCGGGTGCTCTTTCCCGCAATTCAGAACAGCGCACCCGACACGATCGTGATCGCCGACGGCTTCTCCTGCCGCGCCCAAATCCGTCAGTTCTTCCCAACCCGCCACGTGCTGCACCTCGCCGAAGTGCTGAATCAAGCGCCATCATGACGACCGTGCGCCGCTTTGGTGTACGATCGCAACAGTCTGGGCGTCATTCCGAGCGTTGTTTTTTTGTGTCATCCCGAGAGTCTGTGAAAAAATGGTTTTCTGTCATTTTGATTGTTGGCTGCCATCCACGTCATCCTGAGCGGAGGCTGCCGGAGTCAATGGATCGAATCGCCGCGATCGTAGCGGCACACTCCAAGTGAAGATCACGTTTTCGCGGACGGGGGAGAGACGATATACGACTTCGATCGTGCGCGATGATGGCGTGGAGTTGAAGGTTCCTTCTTACGATCGGAGTTCGTGGCTGCCGCATGATTTGGCGCACTTCGTGGTCGAGCGGGAACTCGGATTGCGCCGCGGGTTCTGGGGCCGCGTCGCCGATGGCGCGCTCTTCAAGGGCATCGAGATCCTCGATGGCCGCCGCCCGACACCGGACGCGGCGGCGCACTCCAAGGAGCAGCTCAAGCTGAATCAGGAGAACGCGGTCGAGGCCGAAGTTCTGGTGAGCAGTTTCATCGAACTGGTCGAAAAAGGGATACCGCCCGCATCGGTCGCGGCACAGGCCCGTCTCGCGCAGCGCTGGATGCCGCAGCATCCGGATGCGTGTCCGCTCAAAAGCGCCGATATCCAACGCGTATGCGCAGCACTGCTGGCGGCGCGCCAACGATTTCAGAAACTCGTGCCCGGCGCATCATTCGAAGTCGAATGGCCGCGCCCGAAAGCGCGCAAGCACCGCCATCGATGAAGCGCCTGGACGCGCGTTAGGCGCGGCGTGACTTTTTCTTCGCGTCGCGCAGCTTGAGCCGATTGAACATCCGAAGCGTCGCAGCGCCGAGTTCCCTGCGCGCGGCACGCTTGTCAGCGGCATTGGCGATGGCGAGTCCGGCTTCGGTAAACCCGCCGAACACCACGTGCGCGAGCGGTTCGGCCGGCTCGCGCGCGATACGGCCAAGCGCCATCTGCGCTTCGAAGGCGTCGCGGATGTAGCGCAGGATGTGATTGGCCCTGATCTCGTGCCAGACCTTCCAGCCCAGCACGGCGGGGCCGTCGACCATGACGATCTGGCAGTAAACCGGGTCGGTGAAGGAATCGAGAATCAGCTCAGCGGCCGCGACCAGTCTTTGCCACGCCTGGCGATCGACGTGCTCGCGCGAGCGTTCGCGAATCGACTGGAACACCTCGGCATCGAGCTCTTCGACAACGGCCTGAAACAGGCGCCGCTTGTCGCGATATTGGTGATAGACGGCGCCGGTGGTGACGCCGGCGCGTTCGGCGACGAGTTCGAGCGAGGTTGCGGCGAAGCCGCTTTCAGCGAACATCGCGCGCGCGACGCGGAGCAGGGCGGCGCGGGTTTTTTCGGACTGCTCGGTCTTGAGGGTTTTCCTGGTCGGCGCTTCGATTGACATGCGTAGTCTGCCTACGTAACATCCGTAGTCTACGTATGTTACATGAAGGCGCAGCGGAATCCAATCGCCACGGCGATGACCTTGCCGAGCGGCTGCTGGCGCACCTCGGCGCCGCCTGGCAGGCTCCCGATCTGCGCTATTCCGCGGCTCCGCGCCGCATGACTGGCGGCTTCGAGACGTCGGTGTTTACCTTTGCCGTGGAAGGCGCGCCCGCCGGACTCGACGCGCCGATGGTGCTGCGGGTCTTCAGCCAGCGCCCGGAACTCGACCGCGCCGCGCTCGAAGCCACGGTGCAGAACACCCTTGCCGCGATGGGCTATCCGGTTCCGCGCGTGTGGCTGTTCGAGGCCGGCGCTGAGCGGCTCGGCGCACCTTTTATCGTCATGGAGCTTGCCCGCGGATCGACTCTGGTCCAGGAATTCGCCGGGCTTGGCAGCGGACGCAGCCCGCGTGAGCTGTTGCGCCTGCTCGGGCGCATTCCGTCGGTATTCGGCGACCTCGATCGAATGGCGCTGCTGCAGCATCGGTTGCATCAACTTGCACCCGACACCTTAGTGGCGAAGCTTAGGGACCAAGGTCTCCTCGACCACGTCACTTTCGCGGGGCGGTTCGAGCGGATGCGGCGGCTGGGCGCACAGGCGGGGCTTGTGGGATTGACGCCGGGGATCCGCTGGCTCGAAGCCAATCAGCTCGCCGAGCGCAGTCCCGTGATCTGCCATTGCGATTTTCAACCTTTCAATGTGCTTAGTGAGAAGGGACGGGTGTCCGCGGTGCTCGACTGGGGCAACGTGACAATCGCCGCCGCCGAGCTCGACGTCGCATCGACGGTCGCCAACATGAGTGCGGTTCCGCTGAGCGTCCCCGCTCCGCTGCAATTGATCTTCGGCCCGCTTTTGAGACTGCTCGCGCGGCGCTACGCCCACGCCTACCGGAAGATGAGCGCACTCGATATGTACGCAATCCGTTATTACCAGGTGTTCCGCTGCATGATGCAGCTTGTATGGGTGGCGGACGGCGTGGCCAATTCGAGGCCTTCGCGCGGCATCTTCGATTCAGCGCAGGGCGTGGCGCGGCTCGTCGCGCGCATTCGATCGTTGAGCGGCGTCGAAGTGCGTTTCGATTGGAAGCGCGTGTAGCAGGCGCTTAGCCGCTGCCTTGTTTGCCGTGATGCCAGTGCCAGAACCCTCCATGCTTGCGCTGCCCAGGAGGAGGCTGATTGAAATGCTGCTCTTGTCCGGGAGGCGGGAGTTGCTGCGGCCGGCCGAAGCGTGCGCGCGCCTGCTGGCGCTCCTCGGGCGTCATCTGCTGCCATCGATGGTAGTTCTGCAGCACCTGCTGCCGCTGCTGCGGCGGTAACTGCTGGAAGCGCTGGTAGCGCTGGCGCAGTTGCTCCTGCCGCTCGGGCGGGAGCGATCGGTAATGGCTATAGGCGGCCTGCAATTGCTGGCGGCGTTCCTCAGGCAGCGCGCGCCATTGACGAAGCCCCTCGAGAACGTGCTCCTGCTCCTGGGGCGGCAGACTCTTGTATTGCTGGAAACTGCGCTGGGCCGCGCCGCGCTCCTCGGGCGACATCTGCTGCCACTGCCGATAGTTCTTGAGCACCTGCTGACGCTGGTCGGGCGTGAGGCGCGCCCATTGGTCCGGATATCGATCGGCCATGGCGCGCTCGGCGGGGCTCATTTGCGGGCCGAACTGCGCTCTCGCCGCCGTCTGCGATCCACAAATTGTGAGCGCCAGGAAGAGCAGGACAGTGATGATCCGCCGGAGGTTCATTCGGGCTGACCTCCGAAGTCGGATTGCGGTGCAGTGGGAGGTGGCGGAGGCGGGGGCGCCGCAGGTTCATCCGTTTCATGCGGCGCGACGGGGTAGTTGGCGGGCGCGTTGCCGTTGCCGCCCAGCATCCCGATCGAATTCATCCCGCGGATTTTGTCGAATAACGATTCGCCGCCCGTGTCGCCGCCATCGCCCTGCTGCCCCTGTGACTTGAACAGATCGAGATTCAGTAGCATCTCAGGGCTAGGTGGTTGGTCCTGCGCTGCGGCGGGGTCAACTCTCGTGAACGCTATTACGGCTGCGATCATAGATAGCGCGACGAGGTTAAGAGGATTTCTCATTTCCCTGCTGAGGCGTGGAGGGCAGGTTTTCAATGACATCATAGTTTTCGAGCAGGTCAAGATGCTCGACAACCTTGTAGTTCTGAAGCAGGCCGATGTCGGCGCCTTTGAGTTCCGATTCCATTGCAATCTGATCCATCGGCGGTCCTGCGGGCTGAAGCGGCTTGCGAATTGACACGATCAGCAGCAGCGCTATCGCCGCGGCGCCCACCGCCGCCAGGCTCATCCATCCCCAGGCGAGGCGCGGACGCCACCACGCCTCGCGCGGCTCCTGGCGCGCGGCCAGCTTGCGGCGCAGCTCGGCGCGATATGCAATCCAGTCGGGCTCGCGCACCTCGGACATCATCTGGCCGACTGCGTTGAGCACCGCCGATGACGACTCGACCAGCCCACGGCATCGATCACATCCGCGAAGATGCGCCTCGACGCGGGCGCGCTCGTCGCCGCTCAATTCTCCGCGCGAGTAGGGGATAAGCGCGGTTTCTGGATGCCTCTCAAACATCAGACGTTTCTCATTGCCTTCTTAAGCTCGGTGACCGCGCGATAAACGTGGACGCGCGCCGTGCTCTCCGAGCACTTCAGCACCTGTCCAATCTCCTTGCTCGATAGCCCCTCCGCCTGCATGAGGACGGCGGCGCGCTGATTTGGTGACAGACGATCGAGCGCGGCTCTGAGTTCGCCTGCGGTTTCGCTTTCGATAATGCGCAGGTCCGGGCCGGGGTCGTCGCTCGCCGGATCGATCGGCGGCGTATCGTCGTCGTCACCCGATCCCGATAGCGGCACGAGCCTGCGCCACCACTTCGAGCGGCGCTGCTGATCGATACAAAGATTGACCAGGATGCGGTGGAACCAGGTCGAGAAGCTCGAGCGCCCGTCAAACTTGTGCGCGGATTCGTAGAGCCGGATGAACGCGTCCTGCGACAGGTCGTGCGCGTCGGCGTCGTTGCCGAGGATCGAGCGGGCAAGGCGGAAGGCGCGCGCCTGGTAACGCTCGACCAAAAGGTCGAACGCGTGGGCGTCGCGGCTCGCCACTTGTCTGCACAATTCCTCATCGGAAAGCTCCACTTGCATCGCCAGGCTCAGGTTGACGGGGCATCCGGACGGCGCACCGCCGTTTCCGTCCGCGGTGCGATGCTACTACCGCTCGGAGCGTTTGACGAAGGTCCGGGGAAGATCGTTTACGGCGGGGCGCGAAGATTTTTTTTCGGCGGCTGTAAACGATTCTGAAGCGGCCTCCGTCAAAGGGCTCGAGGAAACGACGATGCCCGAGCAGAATGCCCCCAAGAAGAGCTTCAAGTGGATAGTGGCCGTAGCCGTTATCGGAGTCGCCGCAGGGTGTGCGATTGGGTCCGTGGTTTCATCGCTCGGCCGCGAGCCATTTATGCTTGATGCGGTGGACTCGACCTTCCAGCTTGGAAGAGGGGGACATGCATGCTCGATCGCGATGGGCCTCAGCCTGCCGGGCGCAAGTCTTCGCTCGGCCGCATATGACGCCGCGATGGCGGCGTATCGACTGGTTCAGGGCGCGCGATTCACACTCTTCGCAAAGAAGTCTTTCGCACGCTGGAAAGCCTGACCGAGTCTGAAAAAACGACCCATTTCCGCCTCTGCCCGCCCGAATCTCCTGAGTAATGAACACTGGCATCGGCATGATGCTTGCGCCGCTAACACGCGCCTGTCGCTGAGAGCGTGGGCTTGTTAGCGCTGGCAGAGCCATGTCTGTTGCATTGAAACCCGTCTGCGAAGTTCCTTGGAGGCCTCCACATGCGGCCCTTCCCCCGAGCGCTGCTTCTTGCCGCTAACGCGATCCTGTTTTCACTGCCTGCGCTGAACGCTTCAGCCGGATGCTTTCGCTATGCGCCCGGCAGCCCGGTCATCGAACCGGAAGACCTTTACAGCAAGAACGGCGTCCTGACCGTCAGCATGTCCTACCAGACGAGCACGGATTCCAACGGCAACCGGCTTTTCTGCTATGTGTTGCCGGACGGCAACCAGTCCCCGACGCTGCATATCAAGCCGGGTGACAGCCTCGTGCTGACGATTACCAACGACACTCCGGTGCCGGCGCAGTCCGACGCGATGCAGATGCAGGTGTCGCCGCCAGACCAATGCGGTGCCGCGACGATGAATGGCTCATCGACCAACGTCCACTTTCACGGCACCAACACCGCTCCCGTCTGTCACCAGGACGAGGTCATTCATACCTTGATCAACTCGGGCGAGAGCTTCACCTACAACGTGCAGTTCCCGACCGACGAGCCTCCCGGGGAGTACTGGTACCATCCGCACGTCCACGGGCTGAGCGAGATGGCGGTGCTGGGCGGAGCGACCGGCGCGCTCATCGTCGATGGAATCGAGAATCTGCAGCACGCTGTGACCGGTCTGCCGCAGCGCGTGCTGGTCGTGCGCGACAACGTCGTGCCCGGAGACCCCGATACGCCGCCCGCGCCCGCCAAGGATGTCTCGCTCAACTTCGTACCGATTCCATATCCGAGCTATCCACCGGCAGTCATCACGATGAACGCGGGGGCGAGCGAATTCTGGCGCGTTGCGAATACTTCGGCGGACACGGTCATCGATGTGCAGCTTCAGTATGACCGCAAGCCGCAGCTGGTGCAGATCGTCGCGCTCGATGGCGTTCCGGTCGGCTCGCAGGACGGCAGCGGCCGCGGGCAATTGCTCCCCGCGACGCATGTCCTGATTCCGCCGGCGGGACGCGGAGAATTCATCGTGCAGAGCCCCGGACCGAAGGTGAAAGTTGCCCAGTTTGTGACGCGCAATGTTGACACTGGCCCCGGTGGCGACCTCGATCCGGCGCGGCCGCTGGCGAATATCCAGACCACGAAGTCAATCGTCAGCGCGCAGGCCATCCCGAAGATGCCGATTCAGTGGGGATTGCCTAATCCGCAGCGCTTCGTCGGACTCCTCGAGGCGCGAGTCACCAACAAGCGCAAGCTCTATTTCTCCGAGACTGAGACCGAACCGCAAACGTTTTTCATAACGGTCGATGGGCAAACGCCGGTCGCGTTCAATCCCGATCTGCCGCCAGCGATCACCACGACGCAGGGTTCGGTCGAGCAATGGACCATCGAGAATCGCACTTCCGAGGTCCACGCGTTCCATATCCACCAGATTCACTACTTACTGGAAGCGGTGAACGGTATTCCGGTGCCGCCGGGTCAGCGCCAGTTCTTCGATACGGTTGACGTTCCGTACTGGACCGGCAAGGGACCGTACCCGAGTATCACGGTTAGGATGGATTTTCGCGGGCCCGTCGTCGGCGACTTCGTTTATCATTGCCACATCCTGGAGCACGAGGACGGCGGCATGATGGCGATAATCCGCGTGCTGCCGCAAGGCTCGAATCTCAACGCGGCCACGCCCGCCTCGCCCGGCGTGTCGAAGATAAAGCAGGTGCTCGCGCCTACGACTCGAGCGCCGCTCTGCCGTTCGGGCAAACTGGTGAAGGCCGCCTACACCAGCGGCGGTCTGTAAATACCGAAGCGTCGAGGACGCCGGCGCCTCCTGGCGTTCTCGACGTGCGTGTTGTTTCCTGCATCGCGCACAATTCGGGCTGCATTGTCGATTAGAGCTTCGTGCGGGATGATTCACGCAACGAATCGTCTCGCGCGGAGGTATCAATTCGATGGCGGCATCGGCGAATGTTCAATGCAAACAGGAAGCGGGTGTCTTCGCACCGGTAGTCAATCGCAGCCGATGCGAAGGCAAGGAAGACTGCGTCCGCGTTTGTCCATATGACGTATTCGAGATGGGCATACTAAGTAACCAACAGCGGCGCGCATTGTCATTCGGCGCGCGCGTCAAAGCCTGGGCGCACGGCAACCGGCAAGCATTCGCAGTGCGCGCGAGCGAGTGTCACGCCTGCGGCCTCTGCGTTGCCGCCTGCCCCGAGCACGCGATCAAGCTCGAGCGCGCCTCTTCATAACCCTCTCCCGCCTTGGAAGCGCGGTCATTCCACTCAAGCCATCATCCGGGTGGATAGCCGCTAGACATCGAGTCAGCAGGATCGTATTAAAGCAATTCCTGCTTTTGGTGGGCTTTATTGCACTCTGGCACCGCGTGGAAGCCGGGGAAGGTCTAACGGCAATGGCTCTTTCGGTAAAGATAAGGATGGCACACAGGAGGACGCTCAGCCTCCTGACGGGTTTGCTTGCGCTGGTTGTCGTTGCTGCTTCCGGCGATTCGAATAGCGGACTGAGCGGCAATCTACCCTGGTATCCGTCGCTCGCTGCGTTCGAACACTATGATTCCGGCCGTTCCCATCTCTTTCCGCAGGCGACGTTCGGCGGGCGGTTCTCCGGGAACAATACCGTCACTACGATGCCTTCAGAGGAAATTTATCCGTCTGGCTGGAACATGACCTATTTGGACGCCGACCAAATGTTTCTGTATGGCGGGGCCTCGGGCAATGACTCTTCTTCAATCGGCGCCTACGTCGCTCGGATCGATCCGAATACCCTGCGGCCCGTATGGTACGATCAGCTGATCAATACGGCGGATAGCGGCGAGTGGGACTACCCGGGCGCGCAAGCCCTTCTCGATAACGGCAAGCTGTACGTGATCTATGGGTATCGCCTTTCGAAGATCGATCCACTGACCGGCAAGGTGCTGGCGACGCTCGTACTGCCAACCGGCGACGCGGCACCGGCCGATACAACGTACAACGGATTCACTGCGACGAGCGACGGGACGATCGTCGCGAAAGCATTCTATCGACAGGCTGGCTGCACCGTTCAGGGGCCCGATGCGCTGGCGAAGTGTCCGGATCCTTCGGACGTACCCGACTCGGTACTGGTCACGATCAATCCAAACACGATGACGATCGTCGATCAGACGACATTCTCTGCCGACGTCATCGGGCGCGCGACGGTCGCCGAGTACAACGGCCACGAGTATGTCTATTTCTTCGTCGTAGACACCTGCGTCCGCTATGAAATCAACCAGGGGCACCTGACTCTTGATTCCACGTGGAATCCGGGCCCACTGCTCACGTCCGGCCAGACTTCGGGGTGGGCGCTGGTAGTTTTGAACGATTGGGTCGTCGGCCAGAGCAACGGACTGCCCGCATCCGCGCCCTTGAGCGTGTTCGCGGTCAACCAGGGCGATGCCTCGAAACAATCGACAATCCAGCCCTTCGCGGGCGATCCGATCCCCCCTCTGGTCAAGCTCGCATTCTCAAAGCAGGGGCCCGGGGGGACCCAGGCTGTCAGTTGGAACGCGGCGACGGTCTCCGTCGATCCGGAATCGAACCTGATCTACGCGATGGACGCCCTGCCGGGCGAGATCGCAGGGGTGCATCTGAGCTCTTCCGGACTTGAGACAGCCTGGAAGGCGGCGCAAACGACCACCGAATTCATCGCGATCATCGGCCCGCCCAACGAGCGTGTCATCGTCGGCTCCGACATTCCCGGTGCTCAGATCCCGGATGCCAACACGCAGGACGAGGTCGTTTGGCGCAAGGCCGCGACGGGTCAGGAAATCGCTCGATCGGCGCGGTTGCCGGCGATGACGTCGGGAACGATGGTTCAACCCTATTACTTCGGCGAAATGTTCTACCCGGGCGCTGCGGGATCGCTTTACAGGCTCGAGCCTGCGCCTGCGGACTCCATAGTGGGATTTCGTCGGGTCCTGGTTCCGTAAATTGCCGATAGGAAAGAATTGAAAAAGCGGCGCCGGACGTTCGCCCGGCGCCGCTTTTAATCTGTTCAATTCAATGCGGGCGGTCAGACTTTCGACACGTTCACGACCTGGATCTCGGTAAAGCCGAGGAGGCCCCAAGGGCCGTTTTCCACGCCGATGCCTGACCACTTCGCGCCGCCGAACGGCAGATTCGGTGCGATCGCCAGATGCTGATTGACCCACGCTGAGCCGCACTCGAGCTGCTGCGCGACCTCGGCCGCACGATCGGCATCCTTGGACCATACCGAGCCGCTGAGCCCGTAGTGCGTGGCGTTGGCGCGCTTCAACACGTCATCGAGATCCTTGTATGGAATGACGGGCAGGGCAGGGCCGAACTGTTCTTCATCGACGAGGCGCACGCCGTCGGAAATGCCGCCGACGATCGTCGGCTCGAAGAAGTAACCGTCACCGCTCATGCGATGACCGCCAGTCACGATATTGGCGCCATGCTTCTTCGCATCCTCGACCAGCTCACTCACGCGCTCGAACTGCGGCCTGTTGTTGATCGGGCCGAGCTCGGTGCCAGCCGTCAGGCCATCGCCCACCTTGACGCCCTTGGCCAGCGCGCCGAGCTTCTCGAGCATCGGTGCGTACATGTTTTCCGGAACGTACACGCGCTTGATGGCGCTGCAGATTTGTCCCGAGTTTTCGAACGCGCCCCAGAAGATCTTGGGCGCGACCGCATCGAGATCGACGTCGCCGAGCACGATCGCGGGATCGTTGCCGCCGAGCTCGAGCGTCACGCGCTTTAAGTCGGGCGCCGCCGATGCGGCAACCTTCTTGCCGGTCTCGACCGATCCGGTGAACGAAATCTTGCGCGGTGTCGGATGCGTCGTCATCCACGCTCCCAACTCGTCGCCGCCCGAGATGACGTTGAGCACGCCCGGCGGCACGATGTCGCGCACGATCTCGCCCAGCATCAGCGAGGTGATCGGCGTGAACGGCGACGGCTTGAGCACCACGGTGTTGCCGGCGAGGAGGGCCGGCGCGATCTTCCACATCGCGAGCATCAGCGGATAGTTCCACGGCGTGATCGCGGCGATGACGCCGACCGGTTTGCGGCGAATCTCAACTCGCGCCTGATCGGTGTTCTGAATCGTCTCGATCGGCAGGTCGAGGCTCGCGGTGTACTGACACCAAATCGCGGCGCCCATCACCTCGCCAGTCGCCTTGTCGAGGGGCTTGCCCTGCTCCTGCGTGAGCGTGCGCGCGAGACCCTCGGGCGGCTGCTGGAGTGCGGCGGCGATGTCGTTCAGAACCTTGCGGCGCGCGTTGATATCGCGGCTCCATTTCGGGAACGCGCGTTGCGCGGCTTCCATCGCCTGGTCGAGTTCGGCCTTGGTGCAATCGGGAACCTGGGCGAAGGTTTTTCCGGTCGAAGGATTGATGACTCCGGTCGTCTTCGATCCTTTAACCGCCTTGCCATCGATCGTCATCGTGTATTCGGGCATCTGGTGCTCCTTTGTGTGCGCGCACGCGCGCTGCGAAAACCCAACGTCGAACAATGCGCGGCGACAGTCAAGCCGCGGCTGAGTGCCCCGGTCGAAGCGCATCGTCACAAATGGATTTGAGCATCATGGTTGAGCGGCGCGATGCGTCGGCGCGTGACTGTACGAAAGTACAATAGTGCGCGCGCGAACTGCTGCTGCATCATGGGATCGTCCGGTTCACGGAACCAGGACGATCTCTTCGATGTCTGCGCCGACTAAGCCTGCCGCCACGATACTGGTCGTTGACGACGATGCCTCGATCTTGAGAGCGATGCATCGGCTACTTATCTCGGTGGGATTTCAGGTTCTTACGTTCGACAGTTCCGAGGCGCTGCTCGCGGCTGAGCTGCCATCGGGCGATCTTTGTCTGTTGACGGATATTTACCTGCCCGGCGCGAACGGCACTGAGCTGAGTCGTGCGCTGAACGATTCGGGCCGTAAAGTGCCGGTGATCCTGATGACAGCGCGCACGGACGGGCACACCAGGAAATTAGCCGACACGGTTGCTGCGGTTGCGACGCTCTACAAGCCGTTCGATGAAGATGCGCTGCTCGAGGCGATAAACGACGCGCTCGGCTCGAGCTGAGTTGTCGCCAGCTAGTCTCGAAAGCATCTCAAAACAGTTTTCAATCACTTTCTTTCGCGTTACCTCCACGTGATGTATCGTTTTGCTTCGAGAACAAACGCCTCGGATCATGGCAGCTATATCGAAGTCCAAACCGATCAAGCGCGATGCAGGGTCGCGCCGCGCGCCGAGGAGCGATCGGTTTGAATCAGTGCTGTCGCACGCGCTCGCGGCGATGGCACGGGTGTCGGCCAATGAAATCGATCGCGAAGTGGAGCGCTGGCTTGGCGAGATTTGCCTGACGCTCGAACTCGATCGCGCTGCGATAATTTATCTCGGCCGCGGCGTAACGCATCGATGGAATAGGCCCGGTATCGCAGCCATACGTTACGGCACCGTCACAATGAAAATCTCGCCCTGGATCTCGATGCGTGTGCTCGAGGGCCGCGAGATGGTGTGGTCAAAGGGCATGCACCTGCCGAGGGAAGCGGCCGACTACGAGCGCTTCATGAAGGAAATGGGCCAGACTGCGCAGGTCGCGCTGCCATTTCGCGTCGGCGGAGTCACGGTCGGCGGCGTCACCTTCGGCAAGTTCCGCACCGGCTACCGCTGGCAGCCGCGAATCGTGCGGCAGTTGCGGCTCGTTGCTGAATTCCTGGGCCACCTGCTGCAGCGGCGTGACATCGAAATGCAACTCGAAAAAGTTCGCAGCGAGCTCACGCTCGCCTCGCGGCGCATGATGATGGGCGAGCTGGTCGCCTCGATTTCACACGAAGTCAACCAGCCGCTGGGAGCGATCCTGACCAACGCCCAAACGGCGCGGCGCATGCTAAGCGCCGATGTCCCAGCTATCCCGGACGTGATCCCTGCTCTTACAGACATCGTCGATGATGCCAGACGCGCGAGTGAGATCGTGCGCCGCGTGCGCGCGATGTTCAAGGGTGATGAGACCAGCAAGGCCACGCTTCAAGTCGACTCGCTGCTCGCCGAGTGCGAAGCGCTGCTTCGCAATGAGGCGGCGATCAGGCGGATTGAGCTCAAGGTCGCGGCCGACTCGAGCCTAGCCCCGATACTCGGCGACCGAATTCAGCTTCTGCAATGCGTGACGAACCTCGCGCTCAATGGCTTCGATTCGATCGCCGATGAACACCAAGGTCGCCGCGAGGTCACGATCACTGCGGCGAAGGCCGAGCCTGGCTATATCAACATCAGTGTTCGCGACAGCGGGGTGGGAATCGACACCGCGATAAGCGATCGCATCTTCGACGCCTTCGTGACCACCAAGCCTCAGGGGATGGGAATTGGCTTGCTGGTCGTGCGATCGATCGTCGAGGGTCACGGCGGTAGGATATGGGCGCAATCGGACCCGGGCGGCGGAGCGATTTTCACCTGCGCGCTTCCAGTCGTGCGCACGAACAACGGAGCAGGTTCAGCTTGGAGCGATGAGCGACCCAGTCAGAGTAGCGGTCATCGAAGACGACGTCTCGATGCGCCGAGCGCTTGAGCGGTTGCTGACATCGGCGGGATTCGAAGCCGCCGTGTACGAGTCGGCAGAGGATTTTCTGCGTACCATCGATCAGCGCCGCGTCGATTGTGTCGTCGCGGATGTGCAGCTTCCGCGGCTCGACGGCCTGGGGCTGCAGGCGCGACTAAAGGAACTCGCGCCTGATGCGGCGCTCGTCTTCGTCACGGGTCACGGCAATCTCGCCGTGGCGATGCGCGCGATGAAGCAGGGCGCCGTCGACTTTCTCGAAAAGCCTATCGACGATCAATCGCTGATCACGGCCATTCGCAATGGGACCGAGCGGTCACGCCGTCAGCACCAGCAACGCTCGCGCAAAATCGAGCTCGAAGCGCGTTTTAATCAACTGTCAAAACGCGAGCGCGAGGTCTTCGCACTCATCACGAAGGGGCTTCTGAACAAACAAGCGGGGTTCGAGTTAGGAACGACCGAACGAACGATTAAAGCTCATCGTGCGCGAGTGACTGAGAAAATGGGCGCTGACTCGCTCGCCGAGCTGGTCCGCATGGCCGAGGTACTCGGCATCCACGAGGACTAGCCAGCATCGCGCCGCGATACAGGTGGCGCGAGACTGTCCGCTGCAGCGCCATCTTCACTTCGCGACGCGGTCTTCGAAAAGAAGAGTTTCCACAATACTCCCTTGCCGACGTGCGAGCTGATCTCGTCGAGTGCAAAGTAGATTGCGAATACAATTCCCACGGCGAGCGCAACCGCGAGGACGCGATACATATTATTCTGTATCTCGGCGGGTTGTGCCTGAGCGATACCGCCATGACGCCACGAATCGAATGCCCGCTCCACTCTCGTCACGAGAATAAATGACAGAGCATAGACCGTGGCCTTCGCCGTCACGGGAATGATTCGCGGATACGATTTGAAACTTCGCGCCACCGGAGTTTTATCGAGGATAAGCACGACTTTCGCCGCGATCAGCGCGCCGACCAGCGCTCGCGATAAGGTAACCGTTTCAATCGAATACTGCTCGAGCATCAGCTTCACGATCAGCAGTACGATTACGAAGCCAATGAAGAAGAACGAGGCGATTGGAAGCGCCTCGTTCAACTCGCGGCCTAGCCACCTTAGAAATCGCATTGGATCAGCGTTGCTGCGAATCCCGGATTAGCTGAACGATATTTTGATACTCAGTCGCCATATTCCGGAACCGGTGTCCATGATTTGTCAGGACTGAAATCCTTAATCTGACTTGCGAGCGCGACCGTGTTCTTGCCGAGATCCTTTTGCAGCACGACGCCGTCCTCATTGACCTGGAAAGTCATCACGCCAGTTGATCGATAGTCAGACGGATATGCGAGGAAGGCAAATCCCTTAATCATTTTTCCATCGACGATATAGTTTTCGGGTCCGCCTGGCGCACTGACTCCCTGGCTGGTCAATAACCTGTAAAGGTAGCCGTGAAAGGGTTTCGTCTTGCCACTCGATGGTCCATAGCCGGCCGCTGTGGCTTCCGCCACCAATGGCCCAATCGGGCTCTCAGGTTCGCCCACCGCCGCTTTCCAGTAGAGACCGTCGTGGGTACCCGGGGTGCTCATTATCTGTTGAGCGTAGAGCTTTCCGCCTCCCTGCGCATCGGCATATTGTTTTTGCGCATCGACTAGTGTTCGCAGCGCTGCGATAGTAAATAGCTCGTTGCTGCCGATGCGGCGAAAGAGGAGTTCCTTGAGACCGGCCGGTGTGTCGAATTCCCATCCCTCGCCGCGTTTCACGATTGGAATAGGAAATGGCCAATTCTCAGCGCCGATATACAGAATTACCTGGTTGTCGGTGTTGTACGCGAGGCGATGCATCCGATCGTAGCCCGCGATGAACTGCTCGCGTCCCGCCTTGTCGGCGACCGGATCGCCGGACGAGATCGCTTCTTTCGCGTCAGGTCCCAGGATTTCATTCGCTGCGGCAGCATTTGAGTTCTTCGCCGCCGCGATCAACGCATCGACGGCCGCCTGCGGAGTAGGAAAGGAGTCTTGCGCAGCCCGGGCAACGGTCGCTAATCCAAATGCCACGCTCGCTATGAGTATCGCTACGGAGATCCGCCGCCGGATCTGAATAGTGAAATTTGAACGCTCACCTATATTCATGCTCAACATGTTCGTCTTCCTCATCGGTCGTCCAGGTCGGTGTTCCGTGGTTTAGCGGAATCGGCCGGAACGACCACCACCTCCACCGCCGCCCCAACCGCCACCGCCCCAACGGCCGGTGTTGCCCGAATAACTATCTCTGCCGCGCGAGCTGCTGGCTTGCGTGAAGCCGCCCGGCTGCTGCTTGCCCATGTTGCCCCATGACGAGCGGTCGGGATTGCTGTTCTGATCGTGGTAGCCGCGAAACGCATTGTTATTCCAGTTCGAGTTAGGCGTTCGCTCGTTGTTCGCATACCGCGATTCATTTTGATTCATAGGCCGGTTCTGATTCTGAAACTGGTTCTGCTGCGATACCGGTTTATTCCAGTCGCCGTAAGAGTTGTACTGCTTCGGCATCGTCGGCTCATGATAAGAGCCGTAGGGATTGTTTTTGGCGTAGGGCGAATTGTACGGCCGCGGATAGGCATTGTTCCCGTAGTACGGATGGTTATAGCCATTCGGCGGTCGATAGCCATATCCGGATCGGCTCGGATATACGTTGCTGTTCGAGACGTAAACGTTCTTGTTATACACGACGTTGCCGCCGTGCCAGTTGCATCCCCAGTTATTTGACGACGAACCGATCATGTCGCCGACCAGCATGCCGACGCCAAACGACATCATGCTCGCCATCATCAGGTCGGCGCCGCTGTAGCCGGGCGGCGCCGCCATCGGCTGCCCATACGCGGTTGTGGGATTGTAGCTCGGTACATATACGACTTGCGGCTGCGTGGGTTCGATGATGATCGTCTGCGATGAGCCATTGGGCTGGGTCACGACGGTCGTGCCGGATTGCGCTACGATGGTCGTCGAGCTCGTGCCGGTGGCCGGCGGCGGACTCGGCTCGACCTTCACAGTCTGCTGCGGCCCCGACTTGAGATTGCCCGATTTCAACGCCATGTTGCGCAGCGTCTGAATCGCGCTCATCACATCGGTTGGTTGATTGTAGTAAGCTTGGCCGAGCGCCGATGTCCACGACAGATTCTGATTCAGATTGTCGAGCACCGGCGCATACTGGCAGAGCGACTTGACGCTCGGATCCCACGGCTGCTGACTGACCGCATCCGTCAGCGCCTTGCCCTTGAGATTTTTGTTTTGCTGAAGCCAGCGATCCGCCTCGACGATCTGCGTCGGATAAGTCGACGCGGCCAGAATCTGCGCCACCAGTATGTCGGGGTAGAGCGCGATCGGCGAAACGAGCTGTTCGAGCTGCTGCTGCGTAGCCTTGCCAGGCGCGGGACCGGGCATGTCGCTGTTGGCAGGCGGCGGTGGCGCGGAAACCGCCGGCGTCGCCATCGGGCTGTCGGCAAGTGCGACCGCCGTTTGCTGGATCGTATCTATCGTCAACGCAAACAACCCAGCGCTGATAGTCACGATAAGGGCTCGCAGTTTGAATTCAGAGACGCGGTTTAGAATCATACTTTTTCCTCATTCATCAACAAGCCGCTACTGGTTCGATCACAAAGCGTGAAGCGCTTATCCGTCGATGTAAATTGTACCTTCGTACACGTCTTCCGAGTTCATGATTTTACCGGCGCCGCTGCGGACTGGGGCTTCGCGGGTTCAGGCTGCTCGCCGCCCCCGACACGCTGCACTGCGATATAAAAGACCGGCACGAACGGAATGGCCAGGAGCGTCGAGGCCAGCATGCCGCCGAAAACCACAGTGCCCAGCGACTGCTGGCTCGCCGAGCCGGCGCCCGACGCGGTCAAAAGGGGAACCACACCCAGGATGAACGCCGTGGAAGTCATCAGAATGGGCCGGAAGCGCCGCCGCGCGGCTTCGACCGCCGCATTAACCACCGACATTTCCGAGCGCAGCTCGCGCGCGAACTCGACGATAAGAATCGCATTCTTCGCGGCCAGCGCGATCATCAGCACTAGTCCGATCTGCGTATACAGATCGACTGGGAATTTGCGAATGAACAACGCGACGATAATCCCAACCAGTGCCATCGGGACAGTGAGTATTACGGCGGCGGGGTCCGTCCAGCTCTCATATTGTGCGGCGAGGACCAGGAACACGAGCGTGATCGAAAGCGCGAAGATGAAATAAGCCTGGTTGCCGATCAGCTTTTCCTGGTAGGAGAGCCCGGTCCATTCGTAGTCCATCGATTGCGGCAGTACCTGGCCGGCGAAACCTTCCATGATGCTGAGCGCCTGGCCGGAACTGTAGGTCGGCATCGGAATGCCGGTGATCGATGCGGCGGGGTAAAGATTGTAGCGCGTGTCGAGTTCAGACCCGAGCACGCGATGCACATCCAGCACCGCGCCGAGCGGGACCATCTGCTGATCTCTGTTGGCGACGTAAAGCTCGCCGATGTCGCGTAGCTTGATGCGATAGTCGGCGCCTGCCTGCAGGCGGACCTGGAAGCTCTGGTTGAATTGATTGAACTGGTTGACGTAACTCGATCCGAGGTAGGTCTGGAGCGTCTTGAATACGTCATTGATGGTGACACCCAGCGAGCGCGCCATCACCCGATTTATGTCGAGATAGATTTGCGGACTGTTGGCGCTGAAGGTCGTGAAGCCGGTACGCAGGAATCCTTGCTGCTTCTGAGCGCGACCGAGAATCTGCATGACCGCCTTTTGCAATTCCTGTAACCCGTTGGTGCCGCGGTCCTCGACCATCATTTGGAAGCCAAACGCATTACCTAGTCCAGGAATAGGCGAAGGAGGCAGCACGCGCACCGCCGCCGCCCGCACTGCTGCCATCTTATGCTGGAGCTCGATTAAAATCTTTTCCTGGGTGAACCCGGGCGGCCGCTTGTCCCAGTCCTGGTAGATCGTGAATACAGTAATGACGCTGGACAGCTTTGCGCTGTCCATTGCCGAATATCCCCCGATCGTCACCCAACCCTTGATCCCTTCCGAGGTCTTGAGGATCGAGCTGATTTGATCGGACACTTTGCGCACGCGAGGCTGCGACGAACCCGCCGGTAATTGCGCAATAACAATGCAATACCCCTGGTCCTCGAGCGGCATCAGGGCGGTCGGATAAACAGAGAAAGCGGCGGCCGCAAGTCCGACGAGTGAGAAGAACGCCAGGATCATTTTGGCCGGATGGTTTACCATCCAGCGCACGATTGTTATGTAGTGCTCCTCGACCTTTTCGTAGCCGCGATTGAATCCGCGATAGAACCAGTTCTTCGTTTTGCCCTTCGGAATCGGCCGCAAGTAGAGGGCGCACTGCGTTGGCTTCAAGGTCAGCGCGTTGAGCGCGCTGATCATCGCCGTCGCCGCGATAACCAGCGCGAACTGGCGAAACATCTGCCCGGTGATGCCCGGCAGAAACGAGGCCGGCAAAAACACCGAGGTCAGTACTAGCGTGATTCCAAGCACCGGGCCGGTCAGCTCGCCCATCGCTTTGATCGCGGCATCCTTGGGCGTAAGTCCAGTCTCTATATAATGAGACGCGTTCTCGACGATCACGATCGCATCGTCAACCACGATGCCGATCGCGAGAATCAAAGCGAACAGCGTCATCAGGTTGACTGTGAAGCCGAGCAAAGCCATCGCAGCGAACGCGCCGATGATAGTCACTGGAACCGTGGTCGCCGGCACGAGCATCGCGCGGAAATTCTGCAGAAAAAGAATAATGACGATCAGAACCAGCACGCCGGCTTCGATTAGCGTCTGATACACCGCGCTGATCGATTCGTTAATAAAGATCGTCGTGTCGTAGAGCGAAGTGTATTTGAGACCCTGCGGAAACGTTTTGCTCATCTGCGCCATCAGATCCCGGGTCTCCTGGGCGACTTCGAGTGCGTTGGCGCCAGGGAGTGCGAAGACGGCGATATGCGCGGCTCTCTTGCCGCTCAAAGTTGAGAATACGGTGTAAACCTGCTGACTAAGATCGACGCGCGCAATGTCCTTAATCCGAACGACCGAGGCGGTGACGATATCCGCAGAGCTCTCCTTTGCGCCACTTCGCAGAGTCGACGGCGGGACACTCTTGATGATGATATTGCCGAACTGTTCGGTAGTGGTAAGGCGGCCGAGGGTATTTACCGTAAATTGAAATATCTGGTTCCCAGGAGCGGGCGGACCGCCGATCGTGCCGGCGGCGACCTGCACGTTCTGCGATTCAACCGCGTGTTCGACATCGAGCGCCGTGAGGCCGTAGGCCTTGAGCTTGTCGGGCTGAAGCCACACGCGCATGCTGTACGGTCCGGCCCCGAACACTGTTACCTCGCCGATACCGGGCAGTCGCGCGATAGGATCCTGCAAATTGATGATCGCGTAGTTACTGAGAAAAGCCTCGTCGAATCGATTATCGTCTGAGTAGAGGCTTTCGATCAGCAGTATATTGGTGCTGACCTTCTTTACATTGACGCCCTGTGAACGGACGGTCTGCGGTAATTGTGGGAGCGCGGTATTAACGGAGTTCTGCACCAGGGCGAGCGCGGAATTGAGATCGGTGCCGATCGAAAAAGTGACGGTGAGGGTGTAGCTGCCGTCGCTTCCCGAGGTTGACTGCATGTAGATCGAGTTTTCGACCCCATTCACCGCGGCCTCGATTGGAATGCCGACGGTGTTGGCGACGACGTCGGCGCTCGCGCCGAAGTAGGAGGTCGTGACCTGGATCGTCGGCGGCACGATTTGCGGATACTGCGCTATGGGCAGGTTGTATAGGCAGATCGCACCGAGCAGGATTGTGACTATCGCGATCACGTTCGCGAAAATCGGCCGCTCGATGAAGAATTTGCTCATTCGTCGACAGGCGCGTCGTCAATCGGCGACCTTATGCGTTGCGCTCTCGACGGCCGCCGGTTCGCTCGTCTTGCCGCCACTCAGGAGCTCACTGACGCCTTCCATCACGATGTAGAACACCGGTACGAACGGAATCGCCAGCATCGTCGAAGCCAGCATCCCGCCGAAAACCACTGTGCCCAGCGACTGCTGACTCGCCGCACCGGCGCCGCTCGCGGTCAGCAGGGGAACGGTACCGAGGATGAAAGCGATCGAAGTCATCATGATCGGTCGGAAGCGCCGATGCGCAGCTTCGACGGCCGCATCGACCGGAGACATTCCCCCGGCCTTGAGTTCGCGCGCGAATTCGACGACGAGGATCGCATTCTTCGCGGCCAGCGCGATCATCAGGACCAGACCGATCTGAGTATAGAGATCGCTCGCAAACCGTCTGACGATTAAAGCTGCGACGATACCAACAAGCGCCATCGGCACAGTGAGTATGACCGCAGCCGGGTCGGTCCAGCTTTCGTATTGCGCGGCGAGAACCAAAAATACCAATGTGATGGAGAGCGCAAATATAAAGTACGCTTGACTGCCAGTCAGCCGCTCCTGGTAGGCGAGCCCGGTCCAGTCATATGCCATGCCCATCGGCATGTTTGCCTTCGCCGTGTCTTCCATTGCGTCAAGCGCCTGTCCCGAGCTGTAGCCGGGGGCAGGTGAGCCGATGACCGGAACGGCGGGATACAAGTTGTACCGGGTCAGCAGCTCCGACCCGAGCACGCGATGAACGTCGAGCAGCGCGCCAAGCGGAACCATCTGTCCATCTTTGTTCTGGGCGTAGAGATTGCCTATATCCGAGATCTGTTTCCGATAGTCAGCCTCGGCCTGGAGCCTGACCTGGAAACTCTGGTTGAATTTGTTGAACTGGTTGACATAAGTCGAGCCGAGGTAGGTTTGAAGAGTCGAAAATACGTCGTTGATCGTAACGCCGAGCGATTCGGCCATCGTCCGGTTGATATCCAGTTCGAGCTGAGGACTGTTGGCGCTGAAAGTCGTGGTGACGCCGCGCAGTCCGGGATCCTCATTGGCTTTGGCGATTATGCGTTGCGCGGCTTGCTGGAGTTCGCGCAGGCCGAGACTCGCGCGGTCTTCCACCAGCATTTCGAATCCGCCGGATTGCCCCAGACCGGGAATCGGTGGTGGGATGACGACGGTAAAGGTCGCTTTATGGATCGACCGGAACCTTTCGCGAAGATCAGCGACGATATCTGCCTGACTCAGATCATTGGGGCGTTTATCCCAGTCCTCGTACATTGCATAGACAGTAATGACGTTGGAGAGGTTCGCGGAATCGAGAACTGAGAATCCACCGCTCGTGATCCAGCCCTTGATGCCAGGGGTTTGCTTGAGGATGCCGTCGATTGAGACGGAAAGGTCACGCATCCGCGGCTGCGAGGCGCCCTGCGGCAGCCGGGCGACCACGAGGCAGTATCCCTGGTCTTCGGTGGGCAGGAAGGCGGTGGGATGATGTGCGAAGAGGGCGGCGGCGCAGAACACTATGCCGAAGAACAGCAGCGCCATCTGCTTGGTGCGATTCGCCATCCATCGCACGATGGATACGTAGCGCGTCTCGATCGCGCCATAGACGGTATTAAAGCCGCGAAATAGCCAGTTGACTTTCTTGTCCTTCGGCACGGGCTTCAAGTAGAGCGCGCACTGAGTAGGGCTCAAAGTAAGAGCGCCCATCGCGCTGATAATCGCGGTTGACGCGATAACGAGCGCGAACTGACGAAACATCTGGCCCGTGATCCCGGGCAGAAACGACGCCGGGAGAAAGACCGACGTAAGCACGAGCGTGATCCCCATCACGGGACCGGTCAGCTCGCCCATCGCCTTGATCGCCGCGTCTTTTGGCGCAATGCCCGTTTCTATGTAGTGCGAAGTGTTTTCAACTATGACGATAGCGTCATCGACGACAATGCCGATGGCGAGAATCAGCGCAAACAGCGTCATCAGGTTGACGGTAAATCCCAGCAGCGCCATCGCCGCGAAGGCGCCGATGATCGTGACCGGCACGGTGGTCGCCGGCACCAGCATCGCGCGGAAATTCTGCAGGAACATTATGATGACGATCAGAACCAGGATGCCGGCTTCGATCAGGGCGGAATAGACGCCGCTGATCGAGTCTTTGATAAAAGTCGAAGTGTCGAGCAGCGCGGTATATTTCAGTCCCTGCGGAAACTTGCGGCTCATCTGGTCCATCAAGGAGCGCACTTCCTGTGCGACCTTGAGGGCGTTGGCGCCAGGCAAGGTGTAGACGTTGAGCTGAGCGGCTCTTTTGCCCGACAAGCCCGAGAACGTCGAGTAAACCTCCTGGCTTAACTCGACCTTGGCGACATCCTTAATCCGGACTACGGCCGCGGTTTGACCGACCTCCTCAGTGATCTGGCTTTGCGTCTCGAGCGTCGTGGGCGGATGCGCCTTGATTACTATGTTCTCGAATTCGCTGACATCGGACAGGCGCCCCAACGTATTAACGGTAAACTGGAATATCTGGCTCGAAGCCACCGGCGGACCGCCGAGCTGTCCCGCCGCGACCTGGATGTTTTGATTCTTGATTGCCTGCTGCACGTCCAAAACAGTCAGGCCGTAGGCCTTGAGCTTCAGCGGATCGAGCCAGATGCGCATGCTGTAGGGGCCGGCGCCGAGGACCTGGACCTGGCCGACGCCGGGCAGACGCGCAATTGGATTTTGCAGGTTGATGATCGCGTAGTTACTGAGGAAAGTTTCGTCGAAGCGATTGTCATCGCTATATAGACTTCCGATGAGTAGTACATTGGTGCTGACTTTCTGGACGCTGACGCCCTGAGTCTGTACTGCCTCGGGCAACTGCGAAAGGGCGCCATTGACGGCATTTTGAACCAGCGCAATTGCCGAATTCAGGTCCGTGCCGACGGCAAAAGTGACTGTGAGGATGTAGGTGCCGTCGCTGCCGCTCGTCGACTGCATATAGATCGAGCCTTCGACGCCGTTGACGCCTTGCTCGATCGGGATACCTACAGTAGTGGCGACGACCTGGGCGCTCGCGCCAGGGTAGTTGGTGCTGACCTGAATCGTCGGCGGGACGATTTGCGGATATTGCGAAATTGGCAGGGTGTAGAGGCAGACCGCGCCGAGCAGGATCGTCACGATCGCGATAACGTTCGCCAGAATTGGGCGCTCGATGAAAAACTTCGACATTCAGCGCCTCGGCGACTGCCTAATGAGCGGCCGCATCCGGCGTCGAGCCGGTGGCGGCGCTCGCTTGCTGCGGATTAACCTCGTGACCCGGAATTGCCTGGAGGAGACCTTCGACAATTACCTTGTCGTCGGGCTTAAGACCTTCCTCGATAACCAGCCGGTCGCCGACCTGCGCGCCCGTCTTGACGGTCCGTCGCTCGACTATATTTTTGCTGTCGACGACGAGTACATACTCACCTTGCTGGTCAAAGCTGACGGCATCGCCCGGGACCAGCAGCGCGTCGCGCTTTTCCTGGGCAGGAACTCGCACCCGAACGAAAAGACCGGGAAGCACGTCGAGCTCCTTGTTCGGAAATATCGCTCGCAGCTGGAGCGTGCCCGTGGTCGGCGCGACGCTGATCGAGGCGAAATCGAGACGCCCTTCGCGCGGATAGCCAGACTCGTTCAGCAGACCGAAGTAAGCGGGAATTTGTTGGGCGGTCACGCGCGAGGCATTGCGGCCGTGATTTATGGCTATGATGCGCAGAAGGTCGCGCTCGGAAATAGTGAAATAGACATACATCGGATCGATTCGATTGATTTCGGCAAGTACGGTCGTCTTGCCCGGGGAACCAACGAGATTGCCCGGATCGACCAGATGGCGGCCCATCCGTCCGTCGAAGGGCGCCGTCACCGAAGTGTAGTCGAGGTTGAGATCGGCAATTACCACTTGAGCCTCTGCGCTCTTGAGATTGGCGTCCGCGGTATCCTTCTCATAGTGCCAGTGATCGACTTCGGTCTGCGTGGCGGCATCCTGCTTGAGCAATCTGGTGTAGCGGGCAAGTTCGGTGGTTGCGTGCCAGAGCGCGGCCTTCTGCGCTTCGACCTGGGACTTGGCCTGCTGCAATTGCGCGATGTACTGAGCTTGCTGAATCGTGAAGAGCAGGGCGCCCTTTTTTACGGTCGCGCCGTCGATGAAATGGATTTTATCCAGATATCCTTCGACGCGCGCGACCAGTGATACTGAATCGGTGGCGACGGTGTTGCCGGTAAATTCCAGATAATCAGTAACCGACTGAGTTTCGGGCGTAGCCACCGTTACCTCTGGTGGCGCCGACTCGTTCTCGGGCTTCTTGCCGCAACCTGAGACGAGCAGGGCGAACGAAGCTGCCGCGATGAGCGCCCAGGTCGCTGCGGCCGTTCGGAATTTTCTTTCTGCTTGCATCAATTTCTCATTACTCAGGTAACTGAACCGGGAACCGTTCATCCTTTGGCGAGGGAAGTCCCGGCGCCTTGGGCTTCATCAGATCCGGCGTAAGGAGCCGCCCCCAGTACGTACGATTCGCCATTTCGTTTTGCGTGGCACGCGGGACGAAATCATTACCATCGCGAATCTGCCATCCGCCGCCCATCGCGCGATAGGTTGCGACCAGCCCTTGCGGTACCGCCCCTTCGGCCTGAGCAAGCGCGTTCTGCGCGGCGAGCAGATTCTGCTCAGCCAGCAGGACCGCGGTGAAATCGAGGGTGCCTTCCCGATACTGAATCGTGACGATATTGAGCGCGCCCTCCGCCGCCTTGACGCTGTATTTGAGGTAGCCAACCGCCTCGCGTGACTCGACGTATGCTGACAATCCGTTTTCAACGTCTTTTTGCGCGACGAGTACCGCGTTCTGATAGTCAATTAGTAATTCCTGGTACTTGGCGTCCTGGACGCGGACATTATTGGTAATCTGCCCGTAGTTGAGCAGGTTCCATTGCACTTGAGGTCCGACCGAGTAGGCAAGGCTGGCGCCGTTGAAGACGCTCTCCAGACCGCGTCCGACATTGGTGCCAACGGTGCTGACGTTGCCGAAGAGCGTGAAGGCCGGCAGCAAATCCGCCTTGGCGACCCCGATTTGTGCGCATTGCGCGGCGGCCTGCAATTCGGCCTCGCGCAGGTCGGGGCGGCGGCGCAGCAGATCGGCGGGAATTCCGACGCTGACCGAGTCCGGTGCGACAGGGATGCCCTTGGAATTCGCGAGCAGTTGGTCGAGACTTCCCGGCGGCATCCCGAGCAACACGGCGAGCGCGTTCTTCGATTGCTGAAGCTGGGCAGTCAATTGCGGGATGCTGGCTTCGGTCTGCCCCAGCACGTTTTCGGCTTGATAGACATCGCGCCCGGTGACGACGCCGGCATCGTGACGGGCGATTACAATTTTCAGGATGCCCTTCTGGCGTTCGACATTTTCTTTGGCGATCGCGACCTGTTTGGCGAGCGTTTCAACCTGAATATAGGTCGCGGCCACGTCGCCGGTGAGAGTGACCAGAGCATCGTCATAGGTGGCTACGGAGGCGAGGAAAGCATCATCGGCCGATTGGATGTTGCGCCGCAACTTGCCCCACACATCGATCTCCCATGAAGCCTGGGCGCCAAACGAATCCGTCCAGTAGGTATTGCTGAGGAGGTTGTAGGGGATCGCGATCGGGATTCGATTGTATGAAACCCCCGCGGTTATAAATTGCTGCTGCGGGTAGAATTCACCGATCGCGAGTCCCAACTGCGCGCGCGATTCGAGAACCCGGACCCCGGCCGTTCGAAGCGTGAGGTTTTGCGCGTACGCGATCTGGATCAGGTGCGATAGAACCGCATCGTTAAAGACATTCCACCAGTCAGCATATTCTTCGCTATTGGTGTTCACCGAAGCGTCGCCGACTTCGTTCCATTGTTGGGCGAGCGGCGCAGGCGGGCGTTTGTAATTCGGCCCGATCATGCATCCCACGCCGCCCAACGCGATGACCGTGATCAGCACGGTCAGGACGAACGCTCTGGTATCGTATCCTGCCGCCAAGCGATGACGGCGCTGACGACTCTCTGAATCTGAGCGGACTCGCGATTTCAATCTGTGTGCCTGACCGAGCCGACGTTGCATAGCCGCGCCGATTGTCGCCGCGGCCGGGCGTCCGAGACTGGATAGCACACCCATAAGCTGATTAGAAGGTGATTTCCTTCGTCCAGGTCACATTGGGCGACAGCTAAAAAATCGAGCCCGGCACCACGCGCATGAAGTTGACAACCTGCAAGTTCGACACGGAACTAACCGTCCGTATTGCTCGTTGCTCCTCGCCCGGGCTCGACACTGTGCCGGATAGGTAGGCCTGGTTGGCGATTACGCGCACCTGCACGCTGTTGAAACCATTGAGCAACAAGGTGTCATTGATGCGTGATTCCTGCTCGAGCCACTTGCCCGTCGAAGTCCGCAAGGTGTTGACAACCTTATGCACCCCGCGCACGCCGCGTGCCGTCGATTCTGCGAGATCGCGATCTTTGTCGTTGAAGACGGTGCCGTAGAGAACGACGACTCCGGGCGAGACGACATAGCATGAGGCGCCGTTGAGGTTGGTATTGGCGGCGAGTGCGTATTGCACTCGGTTCATGAGCACGGTGCTGGCGTCGGCACGAGCCGCGCGCGGTATCGCGAGCGCTAGGGCGATTGCGAATGCCGCAACAGACAACCGCGCGAAAATTGTCGAACTGCTATTTCGATTCATGATCATTGCGCCGCCGCGGGACTTGCTGCCGGCGAGGGTGAGGCCGCGCCGCCCGTGCGCAGTTGCTCGAGGCGCGCGGCGGTCTTCTGCGCCCACAGGTTCATGGCGTTTTCGGCATCACCCCATTGCCATTGCGCTGCCGAGCTGAGCGCGGTGCCGCCTTCGCGCTGATCGAGCGCCGCGCCCAGCAGCTCGCCGTTTTGCGCATCGGTCACCTTCCAGCCTGCTTCCGCGGATCCGACGAACGCGTAACTGCCAGTCGCGAGTGATTGCAGCGAGTTGACCAGCCGGATTTGCGGGACGACCAGCGACACGGAGCGCATCACGGGCGTCGCCGCCTTGGCATTGATGAGCGCGACCTGGACCACGATCACCCCCGGCCCACCCTGGTCGACCAGCGTGAAGTCCGTTTGCAGGTTCTCTTTCAACTCATTGTAGAAATAGGCCGTCAACATGTGTTGATCGGAAGGGGAGACGCTCGAATTCTCGCCGTCCCAAAACTCGACCGGCTCGAGCATCACCTTGTCGTACGAGCTCCACTTCGCGTCAGGATTGACGTACCCCAGCGCCGCCTGTCCCTCCTGCCCGGGTTTGAGCAGCGAATACTGAGCGCCGAAGAAGCCGTTGCCGGTCGGCAGCGCGGGCGTCTCGCCCTCCATCCGCTGCATGACGTTGGGCCCCGGTTTGGAGGTTTCCGAGCATCCGCTGGCGAGGACGGCCGCGAGTATCGAGCACACCACCAGACAAGTTGCCTTGCGAGCCTTCATCCAATACTCCGCACCGAGTTGGTTGCGGAATCACGGTAGGTTTGTCTCAAGTTTGCCGCAATTGCACTTTGGTACTAGGAGCCGCGCCGGACGCGGACCCGGGGTGGGTTTTGAGGCTTAGTTTCGGTACGCTCGAAAGAGGAGCCGCGGCGCGGAGACTCCGCGATCGCGGCAAGTCTGAACGCAGCGGAATCATGCAGTCGGATGCCGATGGAAACAATTCAGGATATTGATCCCGAGGAAACTGGCGAATGGCTCGAATCGCTCGAAGCGTTGATTGACGCCGAGGGAATCGACCGCGCTCACTTTCTGCTTCAAAATTTGATCACAACGGCGCGCTCGCGCGGCGCCTTTTTGCCGTACAACGCCAACACGCCGTATCTCAATACGATCCCGGCGGAACGGCAGCCGCCATATCCCGGCGATCGCGAAATCGAGCGGCGCATCAACGCGATCATCCGCTGGAACGCGGTCGCGATGGTGGTGCGGGCGAACAAGGAGAGCTCCGAACTGGGCGGGCATATCGCCAGCTTCCAGTCGGCGGCGACGCTGTATGACGTCGGTTTTTCGCACTTCTGGCGCTCCCCTACAGAAAGTAATGAAGGCGACCTGCTCTACATCCAGGGACATTCGTCGCCGGGGATTTACTCGCGCGCATTTCTCGAGGGCCGCCTGAGCGAGGAGCAGGTCCTCAACTTCCGGCGCGAGGTCGATGGCAAGGGACTGTCGTCCTATCCGCATCCGTGGCTGATGCCGGATTTCTGGCGCTTCCCGACGGTGTCGATGGGCCTCGGCCCGATCATGGCGATCTACCAGGCGCGCTTCATGAAGTATCTCGAAGGGCGCGGCCTCGCGCAGCCGAGCAATCGGCACGTGTGGGCCTTCATGGGCGACGGCGAGATGGACGAGCCTGAGGCGCTTGGTGCGACCTCGCTCGCGGCGCGCGAGAAACTCGACAACCTGATCTTCGTCGTCAACTGCAACCTCCAGCGCCTCGACGGACCGGTGCGCGGCAACGGCAAGATCATCCAGGAGCTCGAAGCCGGTTTCCGTGGTGTAGGATGGAACGTCATCAAGGTAATCTGGGGCAGCAACTGGGATCCTCTGCTTGCCAACGACAAGGTCGGCGTTCTGCGCAAGCGCATGGAAGAATGCGTTGACGGTGAGTACCAGGCCTTCAAATCGCGTGACGGCGCTTATGTGCGCAAGGAGTTTTTCAGCAAGTATCCGGAGCTCGCCGAGATGGTCGCCGGCATGACCGACGAGGAAGTCTGGCAGCTCCGCCGCGGCGGTCACGATCCGATCAAGGTTTATGCCGCGTACGATGCCGCCGTGCATCACCAAGGGCAGCCCACCGTTATCCTCGCCAAGACCATCAAGGGCTATGGCATGGGCGCGGCGGGCGAGGGAATGAACATCACCCATCAGCAGAAGAAGATGGGACTGCCCGAGCTCAAGGCGTTTCGCGATCGCTTCAAGATTCCGATTACCGACGAGCAAATCGCCGACGTGCCGCTCTACCGGCCCGCTGAAGACAGTATCGAGATGCAGTATCTGCGCGAGCGGCGCGCCGCGCTCGGCGGCAGCCTGCCAACGCGGCGGCGCAAGTCGTACTCGCTGCCAGTCCCGCAGCTCGAGGCGTTCGAGCTGCAGCTCAAAGACAGCGAGGATCGCGAAATCTCGACCACGATGGCGTTCGTGCGAATCCTGGCCGAGCTCTTGCGCGACAAGGAACTCGGCAAGCGAATCGTGCCGATCGTGCCGGACGAATCGCGCACCTTCGGCATGGAGGGGATGTTCCGGCAGCTCGGGATCTTCTCGCAGGTCGGACAACTCTACAAACCGGAGGATTCGGGCCAGCTCATGTTCTATCGCGAGTACCAGCACGGCCAGATCCTGCAGGAAGGCATCTGCGAGGCGGGCGCGATGTCCTCATGGATTGCCGGCGCGAGCTCGTACTCGATGCACAACCTGCCGATGATCCCGTTCTACATCTTCTACTCGATGTTCGGCTTTCAGCGAATCGGCGATCTGGCGTGGGCGGGCGGCGACTCGCGATGCCGCGGATTCCTGCTCGGCGGCACTTCCGGGCGCACCACGCTCAACGGCGAAGGTCTCCAGCATGCCGACGGCCACAGCCACGTGATCGCCTCGACGATTCCCAACTGCGTCGCCTACGATCCGACTTTCGCCTATGAGCTCGCGGTGATCATCCACGATGGCCTGCGGCGGATGCTCGCGGAACAGGAAGATATTTTTTATTACATCACGTTGATGAACGAGAATTATCATCACCCCGCGATGCCGCCCGGGGCCGAGGAAAGCATCCTAAAGGGCATGTATCTCTTCCGCGACGGCAGCAACGGCAAGGCGCCGCGCGTGCAGCTCATGGGCTCGGGAACGATCCTGCGCGAAGTGATCGCGGCGGCCGATCTGCTGCACGACGATTTCGGCATTGCCGCCGATATCTGGAGCGTGCCGAGCTTCACCGAGCTTAGACGCGAAGGAATCGAGACCGAGCGCTGGAACATGCTGCACCCGAGCCAGAAGCAGCGGCGCAGCTATGTCGAGACTTGCCTCATCGATCGTCCCGGTCCCGTGGTCGCGGCGTCGGATTATATCCGCACCTTCGCCGACCAGGTGCGGCCCTACGTGCCGCGCCGCTACAAGGTGCTTGGCACCGACGGCTTCGGCCGCAGCGACTATCGCAAGCGCCTGCGCAACTTCTTCGAGGTCGATCGCTACTACGTTGCGCTCGCGGCACTGAAAGCGCTCGCCGACGACGAGCAGATCCCGGCCGCGCGCGTCGCCGACGCGATCAAGAAGTACGAAATCGATCCTGAAAAGCCCAACCCTGCGACGGTGTGATGCGATGGCGACGGTTGCAGTAAAGCTTCCCGATATCGGCGATTTCTCGGACGTCGAAGTCGTCGAGGTGATGGTCAAGCCCGGCGACAAGATCAAGGTTGACGATTCGATCATTACCATCGAATCCGACAAGGCCTCGATGGAAGTGCCGTCGAGCGAAACCGGCGTCATCAAAGAGCTCAAAGTCAAAGTCGGCGACCGCATTTCCGAGGGCTCGGCGCTCGTCGTAATCGAAACCGACGGCGATACTGCGGCGGCATCGGATGGGGCGGTTGCTCCTGCGCAGGCGCCGCAGATGAAGCATGTTGCGACGGCGCCGCCCACGGTGCAGGCCTCGTCAGTTGCGATTCAGCGCGCGGAGAGCACCAAAGCTGCGCCGCCGCAGTCGGCCAAGGTGATCTCGATCCAGGCCGCTAGCGAATCGGCACCGGCCCAAGTTGGAAAGCGGCCGCATGCTAGTCCGGCGGTGCGCAAATTCGCGCGCGAGCTTGGCGTCGATCTGACGCAGGTCGCCGGCACCGGGATGAACGGGCGCATCTTCCGCACCGACGTCGAGAAGTTCGTCAAAGCCGCGATGTCTTCGGGTGGCGCAGCTCGCACCTCGGTCGCACCGGGCTTCGATCTCGCGCCGTGGCCGAAACTTGATTTCACCAAGTTCGGCGAAATCGAAATGCGCCAGCTCTCGCGCATCCGGCGCATCTCGAAGACCAACCTCGCGCGCAACTGGGTGATGATCCCGCACGTCACGCAGTTCGACGAGGCCGATGTCACCGACCTCGAGGTGTTCCGCGCCGAGATCAATGCCGCGCGCAAGAACGACGGCGTCCGCATCACGTTGCTCGCATTCGTGCTGAAGGCGCTGGTGCAGGCGCTCATCGAATATCCGGAGTTCAACTCGTCGCTCGACGGCGATAATTTAATCTTAAAGAAGTACTTTCATTTTGGATTTGCTGCCGATACGCCCGAAGGCCTTGTGGTGCCGGTGATTCGCGACGTCGATAAGAAGGGCGTCATGCAGATCGCGCGCGAGACTGCGGCGCTGGCGGCGACGGCACGCGAAGGCAAACTCAGGCCGGCAGACATCCAGGGCGGATGCTTCACGGTGTCGAGCCTCGGCGGAATCGGCGGGTCGCATTTCTCGCCGATCATCAACGCGCCCGAAGTCGCCGTGCTCGGCGTCTCGCGCGTGACGCGCAAGCCGGTCTGGCGCGGGGATGCGTTCGTGCCGCGCCTCGTCGTGCCGCTGTCGCTTTCATATGACCATCGCGTGATCGACGGTGCGATGGCGGCGCGGTTCATCACTTACTTCGGCGGCCTGATGGCGGATCTGCGGCGCGCGCTGCTTTGAAGATCCGGAATCAGAACTCACCACCAAGGGCACGAAGGCACAAAGTTTTATCCTTAGTGTCTTTGTGTTCTTAGTGGTTTTCTGTGACTGACTTCGATGCGGTGATAATCGGCGCTGGTGCGGCCGGGCTGATGTGCGCGATGACGGCGGGGCAGCGCGGGCGGCGTGTGCTGCTGCTCGAGCATAATCGCGAGCCGGGCGCGAAGATCCTCATCTCGGGCGGTGGGCGATGCAATTTCACCAATCTCGAGGTCAGCGCGGCGAATTTCATCTCGAGCAATCCGCACTTCTGCAAGTCGGCGCTGAGCCGCTACTCGGAGCGTGATTTTGTCGCGCTCGTTGAGCGCCATCGGATTGGCTATCACGAAAAGACTCTCGGCCAGCTTTTCTGTGATGGTTCTGCGCGCGAAATCCTTGCGATGCTCCTAAACGAGTGCGCCGCGGGGCATGTCGATTTGCGCTGCGGCTATCGGGTCCGCGATATTATGAAAAGCGACCGCTTCCGAATCGAAACCGACAAGGAGATATTCACCGCCAAGGCAGTAGTGCTCGCGAGCGGCGGCCTTTCGATTCCGAAGATGGGTGCGAGCGGCTTCAGCTACGATATCGCGCGCCGCTTCGGACTGAAGATAGTCGGGCCGCGCGCGGGACTCGTCCCGCTCACGTTCGAGTCGGACACGTTGGAGCTTTGCCGATCGCTCAGCGGCGTCTCGAGCGATGCGATCGTCTCATGCGGCCGCGCGAGCTTCCATGAAAGTATCCTGTTCACGCATCGCGGCTTGTCGGGGCCGGCGATACTTCAGATCTCATCGTATTGGCGCGCGGGCGATTCAATTTCGATCGATCTGACTCCGGCGATCGACGCCGAAGCTCTCCTGAAGGATCGCAAGCGGACTCGTCCGAAAGCTGAGCTTAAGACCATTTTGGGCGAACTTCTTCCAGGCCGCCTTGCCAATGCGATCGCCGATTCATTTCCATCGGGTGCAATAGCAAATCTCCCCGATCGCGTGATTATCCAGGCAAGCGAAGGCCTCAAGCGGTGGCATCTGACACCATTGGGCTCGGAAGGATTTGCGAAAGCGGAAGTGACGGTCGGTGGAATAGACACCGACGAGCTTTCGTCGAAAACGATGGAATCGCGGAAAGTGCCGCGCCTCTACATAATCGGCGAAGCCGTCGACGTGACAGGATGGCTAGGCGGCTACAACTTCCAGTGGGCATGGTCCAGCGGCTGGTCGGCTGGACAGGCCGTTTAAGCCCGGCGAGGTACTTTTCCAAAAATCGCCTGCGCTGCTGAATAGCCTCTCCCGATTTGCGGCTTGCGCCTACGGCTTGCGCCTACGGCTTGCGCCTGCGGCTTGCGCCTGCGGCTCCAGCCGCGCGCGAGGCTATTCAGGAGCTTCCGCGATCAGCATTTGCGTACCTTCATCGCGTGCATCTGCATCCAAGATCGTGACGGCGATGGTCTGCGATTTGCTCTGTTCCTGTCAGCGGCGAGTATTCACCGCGCGTCGATTCACACCGCCACAGGCGCGCAAGGCGCCACTCGAGGTACAGGCATATGAAGGGATTCCGTTCTCAATTGATGCTTGCGTTCGCATCCGCGTCGATTCTCGTCATCGCGGCGACAGCGAGCGCGCAGGTCAGACCCGGCGACGTCATCACCCGTGCCAACGCGACGAAGGTCGCAAATCTCGTGAGTCCCGGAAATTACATGCTCGTGCAGCAGGGCATGGTCATGAAGATTGTTCCGACTACTCATCTTGACTGGCCGCCGCCCTACAGAGCCGCGACTGAGCAATACTCGCCGCAAGTTCAGCTCACCGTCGGCGGCAATATCCAGAACTACAAGGCCGGCCTGCCGTTCCCGCTGGTCGATGTTAACGATCCATACGCGGCGCAGAAGATCATGTGGAACTTCGAGTTCCGCCCGCTCTATACCGACGATGTCGATGCGCGCAATGTCCAGGTGATCAGTCATCGCCCGGGGCAAAGCGGATCCGTCGAAGCGATGACCTTTGGTAACTTTGGGTTTTACAAGAGTATCGGCCGTACTGAAGTCGCGCCTATGCCGATCGATAACGATATCTACCAGACCGGCATTGCGTATCGCTCGGGCGTTTTCCCGGTGCTCGAGCCCGAGGAGATGCACGGCGCGGGAATCGTGCGCGAAGGTTTCGTGCAGCCCAACGTCGAAGATCAGGTATGGGAGTACAGCCCGGAAACTCGGCGGCTGCGCCGTCTGCCTGCGACTGAACTCTCCGACGCTTTTGGCGTTGCGTCGCGGGGCGGTGCAGGCTCGTCCGCGGGCGGAGTAGCGGGGGCAACGACTTATGCCTCAACGCTCGATCCGGATTCCTCGTTCGGCTTCGACGCGAAGTTAACCGACTATAGCTATCGGTTGCTGGGCGAGCGTCCGATGCTCGCGGTGACCGACGCGGCGAACTCGCCCGAGCAGCCGTGCCCTTACGACGGCGGCCGCAGCGTCTGTCCGGAGAACTGGCAGATGCGCAACGTGTATATTATCGAGGCCGACGCCAAGCCGCGCTCGCCGCTCTCCGACCAGGTAATCGTCCCGCGCCGGATTCTGTATATCGATTCCGAAGGCTGGTTCATCACGGCCTCGGATCTGTTTCACCCCAACGGCGAGTTGTGGAAAACGATTGCGACCTTCCATGCCTACCGCGATCGTTCGACGCCATACGCCCGCGTGGCGGTCTGGCCCTACAAGCGGATGTTCCAGACCGCGATGGTCGATGAGGATGTGACTACAGGCTTCTCGACGACGGTGTACTCGCCGAGCACCAGCGGCAACAGCGAATGCTGGTACATCAATTCCGGGGTAGTGGACAAGGATTTCTTCACCCCAGCGCGCCTGGAGGAGAGCCACTAAGGCTCTGCCAGGCAGGGCGCGGAGGGCGCGATGCGGCCTCCGCGCTTTCTTTTTCGTGCTCACATTCTGCTCGTTCTCAATAACTTACATCTCACCTCCAAAACATGACCTCCTCCGCTTTGCCGGCGAAGTCCGGTTGCCTGAGAATCCGAAAAAATCAGTGGGGTGGGCGTCCAGCCCGCCGTAAAGTCGGCGCGCCGCGCGCCTTCGAATTGAATCAACAAAAGGTGGCCCGAAGTGAACTCCGCGCATCATAATGCTGGGCGGGTCGCCCGCCCCGCTAGATATTCAGGGATAAAAGAGAGGAATCATCAGGACCAGCGCTCAGTGATGGAAGATGCTGCCGAAGAAGTGGCCGATCGCGCCGAATACATCGGAGTTCGAGGGGCGTGCCGACGCCACCGGCGCTACTGGCGGTGGATTCGATGCTGGCATTGGCGAAGTTGAGAATGCTGGCGGTGGCGAGGGCGCCGAGGCGAGGATGCCACCGTGGACCGGGCACATGAATCTTGGCGCTGTGCCGACCAGGAACGGCAATGACACGGCGCGCGGACACGATGACGTTGCGAGGCCGCCTGTTTCGGGATCGATCGTCGCGTAGGTGATGCCGGAAGGCTCGGGGAAATCCTCGGGATCTGCCGGCGCGGAATCGATCATGAATTGCGTCCACGCCGGCAGTGCGGCTTGCGCGCCAGTCAGGCCGATACTCTCGGGTTGGTCGAATCCCACCCACACGCCGGCTGCGATTCGCGGCGTGTAGCCGATGAAGTACGCGTCCTTGTAGTCCTGCGTCGTGCCGGTCTTGCCCGCGGCCGGGAAGTCGAGGCCGAGGCGGCCGGAGCTCGCACCGGTGCCATAGCGCAGAACGGCTTTCAACGCGCCTGTGATCAGGAACGCGACCTGGGGCTTGATGACGCGATCGGAGACGTCCTCGTGATGGTAAATCTGGTGGTCTTTCGCATCGACTACCGATTCAACGGCGTACGGCTCTTCCAGAATTCCTTCGCTGGCGAAGGCCTGGTAGGCGCCGACCAGCTCGAGCAGAGTGACTTCGTCGGCGCCGATCGAGATCGGCAGTACGGCCGGAAGATCGGCGCCGATTCCAAGCTCATGCGCGGTGCGAACGATCCTTCCCGCGCCGAGTTCATTGCCGACATAGGCAGTCGGCACGTTGAGCGATTCGATCAGCGCCTCGGCGACCGTCACTTGCGGCTGATAGGTGCGCTCATAGTTGGCCGGCGTCCATCCGTTGAACGACATCTGCTCGTCGGGCAGGAGCGACGCGAGCGTGAGCGGTGGCGAGAAGGGCGCGCGGCTCGGATCGAGCGCTGACAAATAGACAATCGGCTTAAACGCAGAGCCAGGCTGACGCTCCGCGAGCGCAGCGCGGTTGAACTGACTCTCAGAGTAGTTGCGCCCGCCGACCATCGCCTGGATCGCGCCCGTATCCACGTCGATCGCGACCATCGCGCTCTGCAGCTTGTCTTTCGGGTTCGCATGCGCGAGCCGGTGACGCGATTTTTCGAGGCGCGCGAGATTTTCAATGATCGCGTCGTTGGCGTCGGCCTGCATCACGGTGTCGAGCGTCGTGTAAACCTTGAGTCCGGCGAAATCGCCGTTGAAGCCGGGGATATGCTGCACGAAGGCGGTCACGAAGTCGGTGAAGTAGGGCGCGCGCCGGAGGCCGGGCGCCTTCACGGTCTCAATCGGCGTTGCGATCGCGACTTTGTAGGCCGCTTCGTCGATTACGCCGTTGTTCTCCATGATACCGAGCACGGTGTTGCGCCGCTTGAGCGCGTTGTCAGGATGCCGCCGCGGATCGTAGGTCGTGGGCGCGCGCACCATCCCGATCAGAATCGCGGCCTCGGCTGGAGTGACTTCCTGCAAATCCTTGTTGAAGAAAAGCCGCGCCGCCTGCGGCATCCCCTCGATCGGCGTGCCGTCGTACGAGCCCATGTCGACGTCGTTGATATAGCGCTCGAGGATTTCCGATTTGCGCAGCCGCAGCTCGAGGACTATCGCGACGGCGAACTCGCGGAACTTGCGGCTGAACGAGCGCTCGCGGCGCTCCATGAAGGTTCGCGCGAGTTGCTGGGTGAGAGTGCTCGCGCCTTCGACCAGGTGATGCGCGCGCACGTCGGCGATCGCAGCCTTGACGATACGAATCGGATCGAATCCGGGATGGTAGTAAAAATACCGATCCTCGGTCGCGAGCAATCCCTTGACCAGGTAAGGCTTGAGCTGGTCGAGCGAGACTTCGACGCGCTCGGCCGGCGCTCCCGCCATCAAACGCCCGATCACTTCCGGCTCGAGCATCGCATCCTGCATCGCAACGCCATATGCGTCGGCAACGTCGGTGATCCGCGTCTTGTCGAGGATGATTCGCACGACGCGCGCGGGATAGTCCTTCACGCCGACGCGAAAGGCGCGCACATATATCGAGACCGCGCGCGGGTTGGCGGAATATTCACCGGGCGCACTCGCGAGCGGGGTGAGCGTGTAGCTCAGTTGATCGAGGCGATTATATAAACCGATTCGTTCGACGTCGTCGCCGGTGCGAAGCGGAGCTGGCGCGGAATAGATCGCGGAGGTGAGCGCGGCCTCGCGCTGCGCGATCATCGTCGAGATCTCGGCGTAGAGTTGCGCGAGGTAAAAACCGAGTCCGAAAAATATGGTCAGGAAGACTGCGGCGGCGATGTTGCGCACGCGCCATCCGCGGATGCGCCATTCGCGGCGCGCGGGTTTCTGTGCCGATGCGCGCGGCTTCGCACTCGCAGGCTTGGCGCTTTGCGCAGACCTGGCGCCTTGCGCCGCGGGCTTGCCGCCCTTTACCTCTCGTCCACCAGCCATCCGCCGCCCTCGCCGCGGCTCATGGCGCCGCGCGCGTATGAGGAAAATCCGCGCCGTTCACAAGCTCAAGGCTAGCCGCGGCGCACCGTGTGGTCCATCGCCGGTGCAGTGCGCCTACTGCTTGTAGCCGAACCGGCGCAGCATCGCGCGCCGCTCCGTCTCTTCCGCCTCGCCCTCGACGCCCTTGGGCGAGCTGCCGTCGATAACGCCGATCACGCCGCGGGCTCCATCTTCTTCTACGACGACCAGCTTCAGCGGATTCGCCGTGGCGCAGAAAATCGTGCAGACCTCCGTCACCGACTTGATTTGATTGAGCACGTTGACCGGGAACGCATTGCCGAGCATGACGACGAAGACGTGCCCCGCCGCAATTGCCGAGGCCGCATCGATCGCGGCGCGCTCGAGCGCCGCATCGGTTCCGGTATGTCGAATCAGGCAGGGACCCGAGGCTTCGTTGAATGCCACGCCGAACTTGATTCCGGGCACGGCCTGTACCAGGGCCTCGTAAACGTCCTCGACGGTTTTGATGAAATGCGCCTGGCCGACAATCACGTTGGCATCGGCAGGTTTAACGATTTCCACAGTCTTGAGTTCCATCGCGATTGCCCCTCGGCTCGACTCCATGGATGATAAGGAAGCGGAAGGTCCGCAGGAAGTGGGGGACGGAGGTGGCGGTGGCTACCAGTACGGTCGCGAGACCAAAGTCGAATCTGCCGGCGTATTTTCACCGGCTCTCGGGCCATCAGAAGCGCATCTATCTAAGCAGCGACGCAATCGATCATTTCGACCTGGCGCCGAGTCCGGGCGCGCGGCGAATCCTGACGGCGCTGATGACCGCGCTCGAAAGCGAGGAAGTCGCGCGCATCGGACCGCATGCGCGCGCGCTCGCGGCCGAGGTGTGCCGGCTGCTGGGTGTGCCGCCCGTCGAGGTGCAGGTGCGAGGCGTGCGGCCGCATAACGCGCGCGGCGAATTGCACGGGCTCTTCTATCCTTACGATCGCGTGAGGCGCACGCCGCCGAACATCATCCTCTGGATGCGCACGGCGCAGCGTCATGACGTCGTCAAGCCGCGCACGTTCCTGCGCACGCTGATGCACGAGGTCGGGCACTACCTCGACTACTCGCTGCTGAGGCTTGGCGATTCGTTTCATACTGCGGGATTTTTCAAGCGCGAATCGTCCCTCGTGCGCGCGCTGCTCACGCCGCCGCAGGAGCCGCAGCAACTCGCGCTCGGCACCCTGTACTCCGATCCCGGCGACTAGGCGGCGAGCGCCTCGCTCATACGATCGAGCGCCTCGTTCCATCCTGTCACGTGATCGTCGCAGACCGAGCTGCTCTCGAAGCTCGCCTGATGCAGCATCAGCTTGGTTTTGCCGCGTTCGTCGCTAAGCGTGATCGTGACGAGAGTTTCGTGAATCGGCTGCCCGGCTTGGTCGAGGAACGTGTAAGTGAAGACGAGGCGCTCGGGCTTGACGATTTCGCGATACCCACCGCGCTGACGCTCGACGATCCAGTCGCCGTCGCCGGTGCCGCCATAGCGATGGTTGTAGTTGTCGAGGACGCGCCGCGAGCGCATCGCGATGGACCATGAGCCGCCGACTTTCAGATCCATTTCGCAGGAAACTACCGTGCAGCCTCGCGGACCCCACCAGCTCGCGATGCGCTTGGGATCGGTGAAGGCGTCGAAGACCAGCTCGCGCGGCGCGTCGAAGGTGCGCGTGATGACGAGGCTGCGATCATCGAGCTCGTCGCGGCTTGTAATTTTCATTTCCTTCGGCACGTCAAGTCTCCTGCGAATCCATGTATTTTACCAATTGGTTAAGTAACAACCTATGGGATCGCGAATCGTCAATCAACCGCCTGCTCTTGCGGATGTATCTCAATCCCGATACGTAAACTCGCGAAGTGGCTTGAGCGCGCGTCGAGGGCCGCGCGCAATTCGAGGCCAATGACGGGGGAGCATGGCGACGGCTATGGGATTGTTCGACTGGTTGCGCCCATCGGCGGCGGGCAATGTGGACGACAGCATCGAGCTGGCGGAGCTGACGGGACGAATCGAAGCGCTGGTGGATCGGCTGCGGCGGCATGCCGCGATGTGCCGTTATCCGCAGGATCGATCCGCGGTGGAGCAACTCGCGGAGCATCAGGCCGAGCACCTGAAGTCGCTCAAATCGATCCTCGCCGATCGCAACGCGTGGGCGCGTCCTCCGGCGGGTGTTGCACACGAGGGCTCGAACGACTGGGGCCGGTTAAGCGGCGATCTCAATGAGCTGGGCACGCTCGGCGACGACATGCATCGCACGGCGATCAAGTTCGAGGCCTTCGATACAGCAACCGCGAAAGTGCTGCACGAAATCGCAGCCCAGGATTCCAACTACGAAAGCAAGCTACGCCAGATCGCGCTCAAGTGCGATCCACAGGCGATCGACTGATTGCCAATCTGTCCATTGCAAGGTCGAAGGCGAAACAACCGACGATTTTGCAGATAGTGTCGACAGGCCAACCTTCCCTTCTCGTGCGGGAAGGGAAAGATGGTCAGGTCGATCTTTGGGTTTTGGATTCGTAAAGTCAAAGACATACGACCTAACCCCTAACCCCTTCCCGCACGGGAAGGGCGACCAGAAGCGAACGCCACTTCGCCTAATAAGAGCTGTTTCAGATGTAGCGGCACAGGCCGCCTCGTTCTTCCTGCGCGAGAAAGGAGACCAGAAACGAAGCCGAGTCGAAGTTGTCCTAGGTTCGTTTACAAGTAGCGGCGGAGGCCGCGGCGTTCTAGTTCCTTGACTACTTCGCCGAGGCGCGATGAATGTTCGCGATGGGCGATCAAGATGGCGTCTCCGGTATCGACTGCGATCACGTCGCTTACGCCGAACAGCACCATCAGGCGCGAGTGCGAGTGCGCGAGGTAACGCTCCGCTTCCATCGCGATTACCTCGCCGCGCGCGAACGATTTGCCGGCGCCGCTTACCGCTGTAATCAGGCCGTCCCATGAGCCTACGTCGTGCCATTCGAAGCGCGCTCGCACGCCGAGCACGTTGCGGCTCTTCTCGGCGACGACGCGATCGAACGAATCGAACTTGAGCTTCGGATATTCGCGATCGACGATCGCTTTCGACGATTTTGCGAGCCGCTCGGCTGCGACTTTCAGTGCGGGTGCGTGCGCTTCGAGTTCGGCATCGAGCGTCGTACTCGACATGACGAACATCCCGGCGTTCCACAGGTACTTACCGGACTTAACCATGCGCTCTGCGAGCGCGAGCGCGGGCTTCTCGACGAATCGCGCTACTTTGAAGCCTTCGCCCACGGGAGCGCCGATTTGCTGATAGCCGAAGCCAGGCTCCGGCCGCGTCGGAGGCACGCCGATCACAACGATCGCGCTGCGCTCCGAGGCGAGGCGAATTGCGCTTGCGATCGTGGCGCGAAAGCCCTGCGCGGGCGTGATCATATGATCCGCCGGCATCACCGCGATGGTTCCGGGACCGAGTCGCCGCTTGATGACTGCAGCGCCATATGCGATCGCAACCGCGGTGTTGCGGCCGACAGGCTCGACGATCAGGTTGCGCGACGGGATTCGTCCCGTGACCTCGCGGCGGAACGGTTTCGCGTGCGCGGTGGCAACCAGCACGAAGATTCGTTCCGGCTGTATCAGAGGACTCAGGCGCGCGATCGTTTCCGCGAGCAGGCTCGTTTTGCCATCGGGCGCGAAGAGCGGCTTGGGGCGCGCCTCGCGGCTCGCGGGCCAGAATCGAGTGCCGCGCCCGCCCGCGATGATGAGCGCGGAGGCTGTGGCGTTAACCAGAAGCTTGCTCGCTCGCGGCATCGAAAATCAGAACGCGCCGAGCTCTTTCAGCTTGCGCTCGAACGTCGCACGGATTTCGGCGAGCCGCTCGGGGCTGGTCGCTTCGAATCGCATAACGAGGGCGGGCTGCGTGTTCGACGCGCGCACGAGGCCCCATCCGCCGTCGAGGTTCACGCGCACGCCGTCGATGTCGATCGTCTCGTATTGCGATTTGAAAAACTCGCTCGCGCGGCGCACCACGTCGAACTTCTTGTCGTCGCTGCAATCGAGGCGAATCTCGGGCGTAAAATAGCTGGACGGTAGATCGCCGAGAATTTCGCCCAGGCCGCGCTTTTCATTGCTGATGATCTCGAGCAGCCGGAACGAGGCGTAAACCCCGTCGTCGAAGCCGTAGTAGCGGTCGGCGAAGAACATGTGCCCGCTCATCTCGCCGGCGAGCGCGGCCTGCTCCTCGCGCAGCTTGCTCTTGATCAGCGAGTGGCCGGTCTTCCACATGATCGGACGGCCGCCGTGATGCGCGATGTCGTCGTACATCCGCTGGGAGCATTTCACTTCGCCGATGATCGCCGCGCCCGGGCGTTCCTTCAAAATCGCGCGCGAGAATGCGACCATCAACTCGTCGCCCCATACGATGCGTCCGTTCTCGTCGACCGCGCCGATTCGATCGGCGTCGCCGTCGTATGCGATCCCGACAATCGCTGCATTGTCGCGCACGGCCGCGACGAGATCGCGCATATTCTCCTCGACGGTGGGATCGGGATGATGATTCGGGAAGCGCCCGTCCATCTCGGTGTAGAGCTCGATAACCTCGATGCCGAGCTGTTTCATGATCGGCACCGCGACGGCGGCGCCGCATCCGTTGCCGCCGTCGACGGCGACTTTCAGGCCGTTGCGAAAGTGAAATCGTGACGTGATGTAATTCGTGTAATCGGGGATTACCGGCCGCGCGCTCAGCTTTCCCGGCGCCGCGGCCTTTACGTAATCGCCAGCCTCGATGATCTCGCGCAACGCCTGGATCTGCGCGCCGTGAATCGTCGTCGTGCCGACACCCAGCTTGAAGCCATTGTACTCGGCGGCGTTGTGACTGCCGGTTATCATCGCGCCGCCGTCCATCTGCCAATGGAGCATCGAGAAGTAGAGCAGGGGCGTGGGCACGACTCCGATATCGACCACGTTGATCCCGCCGGCGAGGATACCTTCCAGCAGCAAATCGCGCAGCGCGTCGGAGCTGAGGCGGCAATCGCGGCCGAGGGTGATCGTGCGCTTGCCGGCGCGCGTCAGGATCGTCGCGTAGGCGCGGCCGAGGTTTACGACGAAGTCGTCATCGAAATCGTTTTCGACTACGCCGCGGATGTCATATTCGCGAAATACCTGCGGATTCATAAGTTGCGGTGGTTGATGGATGGCCGCCGTGCGCCTCATTATGATGTGCCAAGTCTGTGCGACGATCGCGCCGAGCGCAAGTGCGGCTCGCTCGCAGGCGCCCTTTGATTACGTCATGAATAACCCGAAGCACGAGCATCGTGTCGCGATCGTAACCGGCGCGGGTCGCGGCATTGGGCGCGCGATCGCGGTGGCACTGGCGCATGCCGGGTTCTCGCTATGCATCGCGGCGCGCACGCGCGAAGAGCTCGAAGAAACGCGGCGTCTCTCGGGACTCGAGCCCGCTCGTTCGCTCATCGCGCTGATCGATCTTACGGCCGAGGACGCGGCCGACGATCTCGTCGGTGTCGCCTTCGATTGCTTCGGGCGAATCGACGTCCTGGTCAACAATGCGGGATGGGCACCGCCGCGCACGCCGCTCATGAAGCTGCGGCAAACTGAGATCGATCGAATGATCGCGCTCAACTTGCGCGCGCCGATTGCGCTCACGCGCCTGGTCGCGGCGAAGATGAGTGCGGCGCCGGGCGGCGGCACGATCGTCAATATCGCATCCGCCTCGGCGCGCCGCCTTCCTGCTGGAGAATCGGTTTATGCCGCGACCAAAGCTGGACTCATCGCTTTCACGCACGCCGCTTTCGCGGAACTCCGTCCGGCGAATGTTAGGCTGTCCGTGATCGTCCCCGGCCTCGTCGATACTCCGCTGATTCCGAACAACAAGCGCATCGATCGCTCGGCGATGATGGCGGCCGAAGACATCGCCACTGCGATCATGCAAATCATCGAGTCTCCGCCGCGTACGGCTGCGGTTGAGCTTGTCTTGGAGCCGCGGAGCGATCCCGAACACCCGGCGAAGCGCGACGGCTAAGCAGATCGGCGGCGAGGACATACGCGGCGCCCCAGGAAAGTATCGTCGATACGAACAGCCCCTCCATCACTACATTTCCAAGCACCGGATGGCCGGCGTCGAAGATTACGAACCCGCCTGAATAGGCGAGTTCGGCGACGACGAATGCTGCGATGCCGAATGCGATCGCCAATCGGGGCGCCTCTCCCCGATAGGCGGCGATCGCGAGTTGTCCAAAGGGGATCAGCAGCAGGACCATATAATGCGGCCAGGCGCCGGGTATCAGCAGCACCATCGTCGGGATCAGCAGCCCGAAGGCGCTGCGAGGATCGATGCCTCGCGCGCGAAGCCGCAGGGTCACAATCACCACCCAGCCGAAAATGCACAGGTCCAACGCCGTTGCGATGAAATGAATCAATAGTGCGAAGCGCGACTTCGCGTTTGCCGGGCTCACGAAGTACCCGAACCAGCGCCAGATCGTGCCCGCGATACTGACGATCGGCAGCATCGGCACCCCTGCTCCGGCGGTGATTGCTCTGGGAAGTCGTGCGAAAAAGCCGAGCGACCACGGGCCCAGGATAACTACCGTCAGCATGAATCCGAACATCACCGCGACTGCCATCGCAGCGAGCGCACGCCAGCGATGATCGCAAAGAAAGTAAAGCGCCATGAATAGCGGATATCCCTTCAACAATCCCGCGAAGGCGAGAATCAAGCCCGCAGTGATTTCGCGATCGCGCTCGAGTTCGCGCAGAACCAGGATCAGCAGGAACATTATCAGTATCTGCGCCTGCCCGAATTCGAAATGAACATAAGTCGGGCTATACAAGAACGACAACGAAACGGCGATGGCGATCAAGTACGGGGGCAGATCGTCAGCCAGTAGAATCACGGTCGCCGCGATGAGCAGCGCGACGCTCATGATGATCCAGATCCAGTGAGCGTTAGTCGGCGCAAAATGCGAAAGCGGTTCCGATAGCAGAAGGAACGTCGGAGGGTAATTCGATCGCGTGACTGGACCGATTATTGCCCCATTATGAAGCCCTAGTAGGGTAAGGTCGTTCTGATATGCATTAATATGGCGTCGAGCGGCAATCGCCCACGTGTAGTAACATGAGAAGTCTAGTCTAATTATATCGAGCGGGCGCTCGATCCAAATTGCGCGGTAAGCCCAGATAATCGCGACGACAATAGCAAGTGCGGCCGCTTCCGGCCGATTCACTATTTGCCAGAATCGAGACCGTGCCTTCGCAATGTTATCGTCCATCGCCGAAAACTCCGAACAAGCCGTACTAAACGGGCGTCGCTACCGCAACGAGGTCAGTCGCGCCCGGTTGGACGAATCGGTTATGCAGGACTAGCTGCGTGCGACGATTGAGTGAGCGCCGCCGTGTCTGTACTCGGTTCTCTTCGCGAGTCTTGTAGGATCATTACATATGACGCAGCGAACGTGAGCACTACTGACCAAAACAAGCCCTCAGATATCTGATCGGCCAGAACTTGATGCCCATACACATAATACTCAATACGAGATAATTCGATCGCGACGTCAGCCAGCAGATATGCGGCGATGCCAAGAGCGATCGCCAGGCGGGTGGCCGTGCCGCGATAAGCTGCAAATGCCAATTGTGCAAGGGGTATCAGGAGCAGCACCATATAATGCGGCCATGCGATCGGTGTGACTAGCACCGTCGTCGTGATCAACAGACCAAAGGCCGGCTCGAGTGATTTTCCCCGCTCTCGCAGTCGCAGAGCCGCCCGCAGCGCCAAGGCGAGAACGAGCAGGTTCGTCAATGTACTTACAAACGTTAGTGATCCAAGGTGGTGTGCCCTTATGTCCGCCTTGGTGCTGAAGAATTCGTAAAATCTGAAATAGGCTCCCGGGATGCTCACGATCGGCAGGATCGGCGCACCGTGACCCGGAAGCGCCGTACGTACGAACGCCCCGAAGAAGTCGAGTGCATCGCGTCCCATGAGCAGCATGCTGAGAACAAACCCGAAGACAAATACGAGTCCGGCGCATGCGACCCCTTTCCATCGCCGATCGGATACGAAGTAGATAATCAGAAGCATCGGAAAGATCTTCAGCAGTCCGGCCAAGGCCAGGATCGAACCAGCAGTGTCCTGGCGATTTTGCCGGAGTTCTCGCATGACTAGAACGAATAGGAACAGCAGCGGAATCTGGATTTGCGCGAACACGAAGTGAATATCGACCGGCAAGTAGGAAATCGCGAAAACAGCCGCAATTGCGGCCAGCGGCATGGGTAGCTCAGCAGTTAACATCAGAGTCAGCGCCGCAACGAAGAGGACGGCGCTCAGGCTGATCCAGATCCAGTAAGCGACGATTGGTCTGAATTTCACGAACTGCTCGAACAGTAAAAGGGTAGTCGGCGGGTAGTTAGTTCGAAGAACGGTCCCGATTGAAAGCCCTAGTCTGCTCGCCAACGGAGTCAGATCGCCACGATACGGATTGAGATGCCGGCGTATAGCGAATGCCCAGGTGTAGTAGCTCGAGAAATCCAGCCCGATGATTAGCGGACGGCGCAGGTAGATAATGTAGCAGAGCTCGATCAGCGCGAGCGCGGCGGCGATGATCGCCACATCGCGGCGATTGGCCGCCCATTCGACGAGCGAGCGCACGCGGCCCGTGACCTTCCCGGGCTTCACGGCGGGCATCGAATCACTTGCGGGCGAGGACGCACGCCTCGGTCCATGGCGCGATCCTGCATGTCTCGATGCGTATTTCACCAAAGCAGGCCTCGGTCAGCAGGCATTCTATCTTGTGTGGATCCAGGCTCGGCGGTTCCCGTGGAGCGTTTGGGCGTGGTTCCTTCCTGAAGGCGAGCGCTAGAATGCCGCCTGATTTCATTGTGCGCCGGATTTCGCGTAAGTCGTCCGCCAATGAGGGCCAGAAGTAGATATTATTGATGCTGCAGACCTTGTCGAACTCGTCGTTTGGATATGGGATTGCCGAAACGGTACCTGGCTTGAGCTCGACACGCCCATTCGCCAGGTAGCGTCGATTACGAGAGCTTGCCAGCGCAATCATCGTTGAAGATGGATCGATGCCAGCAACTTTACCTCTGCCGGTCACGCACTCGGCGAGCATCGTGATGCATCCGCCCGGGCCAAAGCCGATTTCGAGCACGCGGTCGTCGGGATCGATTTGCAGCTGCGCGACGACGAAGCGGTTTACCTTGCGATTGGATACCAGCATGATTCGCCCTGCCACGCGACCGGCGAATCCCGTCGGATTGCGGAACTGAGCGGCCACACGGCCTGGCAGGTCGTTCATCAGCAAGGGCTTTCGATCGACAAAGGGACAATCAAGATGCGCAATCCTCGGATGCCGTAGTTGCGGGAGGGCGTTTGTCAACGGTCAGTATATACGCGGCTATATAGGTCATAATCGTGGAAACGAACATCCCTTCGATTAGCCATAAGCCCCTCTCCAAATGATTATGTGTGAAGCTCTTGTGCGCGGTTACGCCCGAAACCTCCGCCAGCAGACAGGCGCTCAGTGCCAGCCATGAAACGATCGCAGTCGTCTCACCGGCGAGCGCAGCGTAAGCGATCTGGCAGAGCGGAAACAACAGCAAAACCATGTAGTGCGACCACGAGTTTGGATAACAGACAGTCATCGCAGCGATACAAAAGCCAAATGCATATTCCGTTCGGCGCGGATCGCCTCGTGACTTCAGAATTGCAAGCGACGAGATGGCTAGTAAGCCAAGCTCCAGGATCGCTTCGACGACGTTCCGTAGAATTACGAGCGAAGTGTACGCGTCGCCCGGATCGAAGCGATGATAAATGCGGACGATTGTGCCGTCGATGCCGACGATCGGCGACTCGAGTGTTCCTGGGACAGGAGTGACGTGGCGGATGACGGTATGGAAGAAACCAAACGATGTTGGCCCGACAATCGCCAAGGTGATCGCAAAACCGGCTGCGAGCACAATCATCGTGAATCCGAGAGCGCGCCATTTCTGCATGCAGACCAGGTACAGCATCATGAATAGCGGGTAAGCTTTTAGCAGTCCCGCGACTCCGAGCCACGCACCGGCGGCGAGATCGTTGCCGCGCCGCAAATCACGCCACATAACGACGAGCATGAACAAAATCATGATCTGTGTCTGCTGAAAGATGAAATGGATCCTCAAGGGCTGGTAGAAGAGCGCGATCGATATGACAATCAACGCTGTGGCCCGGGAAACGGACTTCGTCGTCGGCACCAGCAGCGCTAACGATGCGATCAGCAGGACAATCGAGATGCCGCACCACACCAAATATGCCGTCGAAGGCGTGAGGAACGTGAGTGGCTCGAACATCAAAAGGAAAGTGGGCGGATAGTCGGCGTGACCAATTACGCCGATATTGACGTTGAGCGTCTTCGCGTACGTGAACAACCAGGTCTGATAGGGATCGATGTGATGACGCAGCGTCCACGCCCACAAGTAAAATGAGCTGAAATCCAGGCCCGGCAATTTGCGCGGATAGGTATTGCGCACCAACTCGATCAGGTGGATCGCAGCCGCGACGACAGCGGCTGTTGCCACCCACCGCGAGCGCATCGCGGCAGCGAGCATCTCCCTCCATTTCGATGGCATCAGTCGCAACTGGCTGGACGAATCCGCGACAGGCTCAACTTCCTCTTGGTGCCTCGCAAGCATCCGCATTCGTAGCCGCCGTTGCCCGCAGGGTCAAGGCGACCGGAGAAGGCTTGCATGGCACCCGGGCAATCGGTATCGGTCGGACGCCGGAAAACCGCATGTCGTTCACTTCCAGACTGGCGCTAACGCTCGCGGCCGCAATCGGCGCCGCAGTATTGCTCGCACCGATCGCAGGAATGCTGGTCGCGGTGGCGGGCTTTCACATCCCGTTCCCCCGCATCTTCGATCGCGTCGTGATGGTCACAGTTTTCGTCGCTCTTCTCTGGAACAGCCGCGGCCTGCGATTCATACCGCTGCTCAGCGCGGGTTTCGCCAATCCCGCCGGCAACCTGGGGCGCGCACTGCGAGGATTCGTGGCCGCGCTCGTCGTGATCGCCATACTCGGAGCACTGGCGCTCGCGATGGGCGGCTGGGCGAGCGCATCGCTCGCTGCCGCAGCTTCGCGATTTCCGAAATACCTGCTATCGGCGATCGCGATCGCGATTATGGAGGAGGCCTTCTTCCGCGCGTTTTTGCTCGGAGGCTTGAAGCGCGACTTTGGTCGAATGGGCGCGTTGATCCTGAGCGCGGCCGTGTATTCGATTGCGCACCTGGTGCGTTCTCCATCGGCGTTTTATGTGAACGGCTTCGAGCCGGGCGCCGGATTGATCACGCTCGCGCACAGCGTCGATCAGATGCGCCATCCGACGACCGCGATTCCCGTTATGCTCGGCCTCTTTTTGCTGGGAATCGTTCTCGGCGAGGCATTTTTGCAAACCGGAAATGTATATCTGTCGGCGGGCCTTCACTGCGGTTTCGTGCTCGGATCGAAGCTGTGGCCGAAGTTGATCGCAGGCCGCAACGCCATTCCGCTCTGGCTCGCGGGCGTCGGTCCGGTTCCGCTCATCGGCGGCGCCGCGGCCTGGGCGATGGCGATCGTTCTATTTTTCCTGCTGCGTCCGCTCGGCGCCGATCGCAGGACTTGAGTTTTCCAGACAATAGCGGCCGAGGTACTTTCCCATCCCTGTTGTGATCAGAATGTAGCGATGATCCTTGAGCAGCTTTGCCGCGAGTGCCGGCGTCATTTCAGGACGAGCGGTTTGCGGACCGCCATTGACGTAATCGATAGCGGCGCCCTCAACTCCGGCTTTTTCTATCGCACCGAGCAGGACGCCGTCGCGATTCAGCACCACCGCGTGGGGCGAATCAGGCCGCAGTGACGACGCAGCGATCTGATCTTCGGATGAAAGCCGCGGCACGTCATCGGCCATCAGCTGATCGATGCGGTGACGCCTGGTGGCCGAGATCCACAAATCGCGCGGACCTGGAAACAAGTTGTTGATGAAGTACGGAAGCGGACGGATTCGCTCGACGATTCCGGCCCGCGGCTCGGTCGGCAATCCGCGCATCAGCCAATCCGCCTTGCCGCGCAGATAGTGATGAACGCGCGTGAAGCCAAGATACTCGAGCTGCGCCGCAGCCCGCGCGCTGAGGTCTCACAATGAATCGCGGCAATAGACGATTATCGGCGTTTCGCGCGCGAGCTTTTGCCGCGCCTCGCGGAGCACTCTGCCAAGCGGCATATGAATCGCGCCGGGAAGGTGAACGGGGTTGTACTCATGAGCCGGCAGCGCGTCCACGACCTGCGCGCCTTCGGTAATCAGCCGCAGCACTTCGTGATGATCGATGCTGCGCAAGTCAGTGCCTCTCAGATCGCATCGCCATCAGTGACTCTAGAACCGTCGCTACGATTGCATCACCGGATCCCTCGGCCACGCGCGCCGTATCGACTTCGTAGCCGCCCTGCGCGTAAGCCTCGCGCGTCGGGATGTATCCGATCAGGTCGTTGCAGTAGCCCGCGACGAAGGTACGGTCGAAGAGCGGATTTGCCTTGAGCGCGAGGCCGAGCTCGACAAACAGCTCGCCGGGGATTCCCGCAATCGCGAGACCGCCGATCGTGATCAGTGTCAGCGTGGTCGAGATCTCGCGCCGCGCCAGATCGACCCGGCGATCGCGGCGGTTCTGCTCTTCGAGGCCCTCGATCGTGGCGAGCTGCGTGAGCGAGAGTTCATGCTGATCGCGCAGTCGTTTCAGCTGGATACCCTCGCCGCCGCGATGGTTGTTGAGTGATGCTTCAGTCTGCGCGGCGCAGCGCCGTGCATCGGCGATGAGGTCATCGAGCGGTCGCAGCTTGAGAGTGATCGGAACGCGGCGGAACGCGACGGGCGCATCCTCGATTGCTTGCGCCCCGCCGACCGCAGCGAGCACCGCGCGTCCTGCGGCAGTACCATGCTCGCCTGCGACTTCGAAGCTGCCACGGCCGCGCGGATCGATGTTCCCGGTGGCACCCTGCAGGAAAATCGTGATCGCGCCTTCGCCTTCGGCCGTCGATTCGATCTCGTCGGCGGCGAAGCCCGGCCAGTCGCGCGAATAGAGCAGGTTGTCCTCGCACAGCACGACGGCGTGGCAGGGATAATTGAAGATGATCACGATCGGTGCGCCGTCATTGGCATACACGCCGAGCGCGAGCGCCTCGGGATCGGCGACGCCAGCGTAGTTCGGGGCATTCTGAATCGACCCGTCAGCGCGCCGCAGGCGCCGATTTGTTCCGAGTGTGAAACGTGCGCCGGCTGCTCGAATCGAGGCAAGCTCGAGTCGCTCATTGGCTTCGACGACGGCGCGCGCAATCTTGTCGGGCAGCGCGCGCTCCCACTCCAGATCGCGATCGTCGCCTGCTTTCGCATCAGCCGCAGGCGTCGCGAAGATGTTGAAAAGCGGGGCCGAGTGCGTGTGCGTTGCGCAGATCATGATCGCGTCGGCGGCGATGTCCGTCTTCGCCGCGATAGCCTCGCGGATTTGATCGGCAATTCGAATTCCGATCGCGAGAACATCGACGCTTACGATCGCGATTTTCGTAGCGCCGTCGGAAATCACCACCGCCTGCGCGGCGAGATCGTCGTGGACGCCCGAGGCGCGCCCGATGCGCCGGCCGTATCCCGCCATCGCGATTCCCAGTGGAGGCTCGAGCTTGACGCGCGCCGCGCCGGCCTGAAGGCGGCCCATCGTCGTCACGCAGCGCGCTCGAGCCGCGCGGTTTTGAGTTCGCGCGCATGCGCCGCGACCTTGGCGGCGGCCGCGACTAGATCGTCAACGTCGCGCTCATCGCCGAGCAGGCATTCGTGCGGAATCGCGACCATCGCCTGCTCGAAGAGCTGCTCTGCAACGGGACATTCGGCGGGCGCATCGGGATCCGCGCCCGCCAGCTCACACGCAACGCGGTACGGTTTCACTTCGCGAGGGAAGAGAGCCGAGCGATAGACCGGTTCGTTGCCGACCCCGGCCGGGATGCCCTCGGCGCGCAGCGCGCGCACGAAACGATTTCGCGACACGCCCAGCGCGGTTTCATCGACCATGAAGATGAAGGCGTAGATCACTTCGCGCGTGGTGCGCGGATCGCGCGGGATCGCTTTGAGTCCGCGAATCGCGTCGAGGCCCTCACGCAGGCGCGCTGCGTTGCGGCTTTTCGTTTCGATCTGCTCAGGCAGGCGCGCGAGCTGGGCGATAAGCACGCCGCATTGCCATTCCGTCATGCGATAGTTGGCGCCGAGGAGCGGCTCCTCGAATGTGTCGCCCGGGCGCCGCCGGCCGCAGTTGATTAGCGACTGGCATCGCTGCTCGAGGGCGGCGTCGTTGGTCGTGATCATCCCGCCTTCGCCGGCGGTCATCGGTTTCGTGGTTTGAAAACTGAAACATCCGAGCGCGCCATGCGCGCCGACTCCGCGCTCGCGCCACGCCGCTCCGGGGACGTGCGCGCAATCTTCGACGATTGGAATTCCGTGTGCGCGCGAGATTTGCGCAAGCGCATCGAGATCGGCGAGCGTCGCGCCGTAATGTACCGGGATGATCGCCTTGGTGCGGCGCGTGATGAGTCGTTTCACGGACTCGGGGTCGATACACACAGTATCAGCGCGCACATCGGCAAAGACCGGGCGCGCGATACAAGCAACTGGAGCATAGGCGGTCGCAGCGAACGTGATCGCGGGAATGATTACTTCGTCGCCGGGGCCGATGCCGAGGGCTTTCAGCGCGGCTTCCAGAGCCGTCGTGCCCGATGTCGTCGGAATCGCGAAGCGCGCGCCCTGAAACGCGGCGAACTGCGCTGCGAACTCGGCGGCCTTGCGATTCGGCGACGGAAACCCGCCCCAGCTTCCCGCTTCGAGGACTTCCGTAAGCTGTTCGCGTTCGCGCTCGTCGAAAGTCGGCCAGCGTGGGAATGGCCGTTCACGCAGCGGCTTGCCACCGAGGATTGCAAGTTGAGAAGCCACGAGTACCAGAATATCGCGGCAGCATCGTCACCGGAAATCTTATCCGAAGATGGAAGGAAGGCGATCGGACCATGGCGCCGCCTGCTCGATCTGGGTCGCCAGCCTCAGCAACAGATCTTCGCGTCCGTAGGCTGCGACCAACTGGATGCCGAGCGGCATTGCGTCAGCCGTCATATGCAGCGGCAGCGAAATCGCGGGATTGCCCGCCACGTTCCAGGGAATCGTGAAGGGACTCATGATGGCCTGGCGGCGGCCGCTCTCGGTCGCGTGATCTCCCGGTTCGAGCTTGAACACCGCGATCGGCGGAGGCGGCGTTGCCAGCGTCGATGTAAGCAGGATGTCAAACCCCTCGCTCCACCACCGGGCAGTCGCACGCGTGAAGTCGTTGACCCACTGCCGCGCGAGCAGGAGCCTCACGGCGGAGACGTTCCTTCCGCGCTCGATGAGCCACCACGTCCACGGATCGAAGTCGTCGGCTAGCAGAGGGCGCCCGAGGATCTTCTCCGCTTCGACCGCAGTGAGAGCTTCGCTGGCCGCGACCAGGACTCCCACTTGCTTGCCGTTGTTCTCGTCGTCGAGCACCGCGGGATGGTTTTGTTGGACGCGATGGCCGAGCGATTCGAGCAGTTTCGCAGTGCTGCGGACCGCGTTTGCACACTCGGAGTCAATTCCGGGATGAAAGCTGGGGGCGCGATCCATAAAACCGATCTTGAGCGCTCCCGGGGACGTGCCGGGTTCGAGACGGAAGGGGCGTACCGGCGTAGGCGCGGTGAACGGATCGCCCGCGCAGTATCCGCTGATAACGTCGAGCGCGGTCGCTGCGTCGCGGACTGAGCGCGCGACCACGCCATGCTCGCCGAGTCCGTGCCAGATATCCGCGTGTGCGGGGCCGTTCGAAGTACGCCCGCGCGAGGGCTTGAGGCCCACGAGTCCGGAGAATGACGCCGGGATACGAATCGAGCCGCCCGCATCGTTGGCGTGCGCGATCGGAACCATCCCCGAGGCGACCGAGGCGGCCGCGCCGCCGCTCGATCCTCCGACTCCGCGCTCGAGATTCCACGGGTTACGCGTCGCGCCCCAAGCGGCGGTTTCGGTCGCGAGCGACGGACCCCATTCGGGCACAGTAGTTCGCCCGAGCGTGATTAAGCCGGCGGCGTGAAACTTCTCGGCGACATGCGCCGTCGAGCGCGCTTTGAAGCCGATATCTTTGAGCGGTTTCCATCCCCAGCTGGCAGGCTCGCCCGCGACCATTTCGCCGAGGTCCTTCAGCAAGAACGGAACGCCGCGGAAGATCCCGTCGGGCAGCTTGCGCTGATCGGCGGCCTCGGCGCGCGCATTGTCGAAGCGCGGATAGATGACGGAGTTGATTTGTGGATTGAGCCGCTCGATGCGCTCGATTGCGGCTTCGACCAGCTCGGACGGCGACGCCTGGCCCGAGCGCACCAGCTCAGCCTGTGCGCACGCGTCGAGCCTCGCGATTTCAGAAGCGTGGGTCACGTCGAATTCAGGTAGCGGCGCGTGGGGACGCCACGCGCCGTAGCTGAATCCTACTTCTTGTCCACTTCCTGCAGGACGTGAACTTCGGGGCGGCCATCGAGATGAGGGCCGATCTTGCCGCCGAGTTCTCTCATGTGCGCGGTCTTGCCGTGCGAATCGACCGCCGCCTGGTCGGTGTACAGCTCATAGAAAATGAAGGTGGTCGGATCCTGCACCGACTTGTGCAGAATGTACTGCAGCGTGTTGGGTTCGTTGGCGCGGACCTGTTTGATCATTTCCTTGAAGGCGGCTTCGACCTGGGCTTCGCTGCCGGCCTTGGCCTTGATTTTCGCGACGATAGCTACTGACATTGGTATCTCCTCGAGGTCGGGATTGCGGCTGGCGGGAAAATCTCTCCGCGGCCACCTGTGACTCGAAAGCTCGTCATATCGACAGCCGGGCGGATTTTCAAGGCGAGACTTCCGCTACGATTTCGCCGTGCCGTCCGGACTCGCTACCACGACCACGTAGCCGTCAGCGTCGCGCAGCCACATTTCCCAATGATTCGGCGCCGGATTGATATGCGGCTCGAGGACGAACTCCGCGTCCAACTCGCGTGCCCGCCCGACGGCCGCATCAAAGTCATCCAGCTCGAACCACAGCAGGACGCCGTGTCCGTGCGGAGCCGCGTCGGCATTGATGAGATTTGGATGATCCTCCTCGTCCCAGGCATGAATCTGAAGGATCAACTCGCCGCCGCAAAACAACCGATCGTATCTGTCGCGATGGCGGTGTTCCGAAAGCGCGTCGAGGCCCAGCAATTGTTGATACCATCGGCTGCTTGCCCGGACATCGCGAACCGCAATCAGAGTCTGAGAACGAACTTTCGCTCGTCGCACGGTTGATTCCATATCTTACGCTCCTCAATACCCCTACAACGGTAGGACGGGCCAGAACGTTACGTCGAGGCTCTTTTCTCGGGGCGCGCGCTCGGTTAACAACCATCACGGCGCCCCGCGCGCCAATCGGTCCGCGACAGAGAGGCAATCATGCTGGGTTTCGAGATCACCGACGAGCAACGCGAGCTGAAGGCGCTGGCGCACAAATTCGCCGAGCAGGAGATCATCCCGCACGCGCGCGAGTACGACGACAAGGAAATCTTTCCGCGCGACGTCGCGCAGAAGGCCTTCGATGCGGGGCTCATCAACTTCGGTGTGCCTGCCGAGCTGGGAGGACCGGGGCTCGATATCCTGACGACGTGCCTGGTCGGCGAAGAGCTCAACTACGGATGCGCCGGGATCACGAACTCGATCGCGGCGAACGACCTCGCGACCTTGCCGATCGTGATCGCGGCCAACGACGAGCAGAAAAAGCGCTACCTCGGCGCGTTGACCGAGAAGCTCTCCTTTTGCGCGTTCGCGATCACCGAACCCGGCGCGGGTTCGGACGTTGCCTCGATGAGCACGACGTATCGGCGCGAGGGCGACGAGTTCGTGCTCAACGGCACCAAGCATTTCATCTCCAACGGCTCCGTCGCCGACTGGATCGTCACCTTCGCGACGTCCGACAAACGCCTCAAGCACAAGGGCATCAGCTGCTTCGTTTTTCCCTCCGATACTCCGGGAATCACGCGGCGCCGAATGCACGGCAAGCTCGGGCAGCGCGCGGCCGACACGGCGGAAATCTTCTACGAGGACGTGCGCATCCCGGCCAGCGCGATGGTCGGGCGCGAGGGCGAGGGCTTCAAGTACGCGATGGCGACCTTCGACAAGAGCCGCCCCGAGATCGGCGCGATCGCGGTTGGCGTGTCGCAGCGCGCGCTCGACGAATGCCTCAAGTATTCTAAGCAGCGCAATGCGTTCGGACAGCCGATCGCGAACTTCCAGGCGATCCAGTTCATGATGGCTGACATGGCGATCGAGATCGAAGCGATGCGCCTGCTCACGTACAAGGCCGCATGGCTGGTCGATCGCGGCGAGAGCCCCAACGTCGTGTCGAGCTTCGCGAAAGCTTTCAGCGCCGACGCGTGCATGAGAATCACGACCGACGCGGTGCAACTCTTCGGCGGCTATGGCTACATGAAGGAGTATCCGGTCGAGAAGCTGATGCGCGATGCCAAGCTGTTGCAGATTTACGAAGGCACGTCGCAGATTCAGCGCGTCGTGATCGCGCGCAATCTGCTCAGGGAGTAGCGTTCGGCGAGTCCTGATCGTGATCCCTGGTCGCGTCGGTAGGATGCGGCAGCGGAGGATCCTGGGTCGCGGGCTCGTTGCCGGTCACGGCGCCGACGAGGTTGCCCTTATGATAAACCTCGACCTCGCCGGTCGTCGGATCGGGGAAGAGGTTCCAGTCATCCGGCGGCGGCGACTGGGGCCCCTGCATCACGACCGATGGAACCGCCTGCGGCGGCGGAGGCTGCGGAATCGGCGACGGTGACGCGTAGCATCCCGCGAGCGCCAGCGCCGCGGCCGCCGCGATACCGCTTAAGATGGCCTGACTTTTTGAAAACGAGTTCATTCTCGCCGGCAGATCTCTATATTCTTCCCGGCGGATAGCTACCGCAATAGCGGCTGACGTTACAGTCTAGGTTGGCTCTTCGCGGAACATCGCGGCTGCGATTCGCCGGACTATCGCGCGTGGGGCGAGGCGGGTTGATTGCGCCATCAGGAAGTTCATTAGGCCGTTGATGCGGACCGCACGGCCTTGCTTCGCTGATGCGATTCCCTGCGCGACTACTGTTGCGGCATCCATGTATGCGAAGTCGGGAAAGGCCGCTTCTGCTGTATTGGCCACGGCTTGGAACTCGGTGCGTGTTGGACCCGGGCATAGCGCGAGGACTGTCACGCCGGACTCGCGCAACTCGCTTGATAACGCCTCTGAAAAACTCAGGACGAACGCTTTCGTCGCGCCGTAGGTCGCCATCCACGGGACTGGTTGGAAGGCGGCGGTCGATGCGACGTTGATGATCGTGCCGCTTTTGCGCGACGCCATCGCGGGTGCGAATAGGCGGCACAGCGCGACGAGCGCGGTGACATTCAGCTCGATTTCCTCGATCTCGCGCTCCATCGGCAGCTCGCAGAATGTGCCATGAGTGCCGAAGCCGGCGTTGTTCACGAGGTAGCCGATTTCGAGGCCCGCAGCGGTGACATCGGTGTGGAGCTGAGCGAGGGCTCCTGGGGCTGACAAGTCGGCGGCGAAGATTGCGACCTTCTTTGCGCCGAGCTCACGAGCCTTCAACGCGACTGACTCGAGCCGATCCTTGCGCCGCGCGACAAGTGCCAGGTCGTGGTGCTCGCGCGCGAGCTGGTAGGCGAACTCCTCGCCGAGGCCGCTCGATGCGCCGGTGATGAGTGCGGTCGTCATGTCAGGCGCGGATGAGGCCGAGCTCTTCGCGGAAGTTCGTGATCGTCTTTTCGAGGCCCGCCCGCAGCGGCGTGCTCGGCTGCCATCCCAGGACCTTTTTCGCGAGATCGATATTCGGACGCCGCCGGACAGGATCATCGGGACGCGCCGGCTTGAGCACCACCTTCGATGAGCTGCCGGTCAGACTAATCGCGAGCTGCGCGAGCTCGTCGATCGTGAATTCGTCGGGATTGCCGATGTTCACCGGTCCGATGTGCTGCTCCTGGTTCATCATGTGCACGAGCGCGTCGATGATGTCGTCGACGTACGCGAACGAGCGCGTCTGCTTGCCGTCGCCGTAAATCTCGAGCGGCTCGCCGCGCAGCGCAGCGACGCAGAAGTTGGAAACCACCCGCCCGTCGTTGATCGCCATCCGGGGCCCGTAAGTATTGAAGATGCGCACGATGCGGATGTCGACGTTGTTCTGCCGGTGATAGTCCATCATCAGGCATTCGGCGACGCGCTTGCCCTCGTCGTAGCAGGAGCGCACGCCGATCGGATTCACGTGCCCCCAATACGATTCGGTCTGCGGATGCTGCTCCGGGTCGCCATAAACTTCGCTGGTCGAGGTCAGCAGGATTCGCGCGCGCACGCGCTTGGCGAGCCCCAGCATGTTGATCGCGCCCATCACACTCGTCTTGATCGTCTTCACCGGGTTGTACTGGTAATGAACGGGCGACGCGGGGCAGGCGAGGTTAAAGATGCGATCGACCTCGAGCAGAATCGGTTCGACTACATCGTGGCGCACCAGCTCGAAGTTCCTGTTGCCGATCAGATGCGCCACGTTCTGGCGCTTGCCGCTGAAAAAGTTGTCGAGGCAGATAACCTCGTGACCGTCTTTCAACAGCCGCTCGCATAGATGCGAGCCGAGGAATCCCGCTCCACCGGTTACCAATGCACGCACAGCAGTATTCCTCCCGCGCCGCGCTTTAGCGGCGGTTTTCGCGCGCGATCGCGAGAACGGTTTCGATTACGTAGTCGATATCCTCGTCGCTCATCGAATAGTAAATCGGCAGCGACAGGCAGCGGCTGAATATGTCTTCGGCGATTGGATAGTCACCCATCCGATAGCCATACATCCGCTGATAATAATGCATCGTGTGCAGTGGGATGCAGTGCACCGAGCATCCGACACCGCGCTCGCGCAGCGTTTCGACGAATTCGTTGCGGCCGATACGCAGAAGCTCCGGACGCAGCCGCAGGATGTACAGATGCCATGCGTGCTCGACGCCGGGCTCGACGTATGGAACCTGGATCGAATCGACTTCGCGAAGAGCCTCGCTGTAGCGTTGGGCGATCTCGGTGCGGCGGCGCTTGAAATCCTCGGCGCGCTTCAGTTGCGCGAGTCCGATCGCGGAGTGCACGTCGGACAAGTTGTACTTGAAACCCATGTCGTGGATTTCGTAGTACCACGAGCCGCTCTTGTCGTAGCGCTTCCAGGCGTCCTTGTTCATGCCGTGGAGGCTCGCGACGGCAATTTTCTCCGCGAGCGCATCGTCGGCGGTCGTGATCATGCCGCCCTCTGCCGTCGTGAAGTTCTTGGTCGCGTAGAAGCTGAAGCAGGTGAGGTCGCCGATCGTGCCGACCTTGGCCATCCCGCGGCCTTCCATGTAGCGCGCCGAGCCGACGGCGTGGGCAGCGTCTTCGATGACCTTGAGATTGTACTGCCGCGAAATTGCGAGAATGCGATCCATGTCGCAAGCCTGGCCCGCGAAATGAACCGGCAGCAGCGCGCGCACGTGCTTGTGCTTGCCGCTTTCGAGCGCCTCTTCGATCCGCGCGGGATTGATATTGAAGGTGCCGGGATCGACGTCGACGAACACCGGCCGCGCGCCGAGATAGCCCATCACCTCGGCGGTCGCGGTGAAGGTAAATGGCGTCGTGATGATCTCGTCGCCGGGCTGGATGCCAATTGCCCATAGCGAGAGATGCAGCGCGCCCGTGCAGTGCGAGAGCGCGAGCGCATGCTTGGCGCCGATGTACTCGGCGAACTCCTGCTCAAAACGCTTGGTCTTGGGCCCGGTCGTGATCCATCCGGAGCGCAGCGCTTCGAGCACTTCGCGCTCTTCTTCGGGGCCCATCGCGGGGCGGTGAAAGGCAACCTGTCGCATCGTATGGTCGTTGAGTTCCCGTTGCGTAGTGGAATCGGCCGTCATTCAGGAGCGGTGAGGGAGGGGGCTCGCGCGCACAGAGAAAACCGGATAAACACTTCGTTCGATCATCTGGCTCCTGGCGCACAGCGAAGTATAGGGGATAGCCGGAAATCGGAGCAAGTTGGCATTGAAGCGCGCTGGATGGCTTGCGTGCGGGGGCGTGGCGCTCTGGTACCTGTTCGCGTGGGCGATGCTGCGGCCGCTCGCCGACGCGCCGGTCGCAGATAGCTGGCTCTACGGCGAGGCGGTGCGGCGCTACCTGCAGACGGGCGAAGTCCGTTTCGCCGGGTACACGCAGGCGATGCCGATCGCTCAGGTGTACTACGGCGCGGCCTGGGCCAGGCTCTTCGGCGGCGGCTCGGCGTCGCTCGAAATCGCCGATGTGGTACTGGCCGCGCTCGGCGCGATGATGTTCTATGCGCTCGCGCGGCGATGCGGCGCCACGCCGATCCCGTCACTGATCGCCACGGGCTGCCTGCTTGGAAATCCCTGTTACAACTTCCTCAGCTTCTCGTTCATGACCGAGATTCCGTTCCTGATGCTTGTCATCGCGGTGAACCTCGCGTTTGCCGAAGGAGAGGGCCGCTTCGAGGCGCTCTGGATGTGGCTCGCTGCGATTCTCTCGGTCGTGTGCTTCATGATTCGGCCGTTCGCCGCGATGACGGTGCTCGGATGCGTCGCGGCGATCGTGCTGTACGGCTCAGGCGTGCTCCGAGAGCATCCGTTTGATCTGATGCGGATGGTGCGCGGGTTGTTTCCGTTCGCAGTCGCGTCGGCGACGTGCGTCGGAATCTGGTTCTGGCAGATGGTGCTGAATCCTCGGCCGTGGGACCTCGAGCGCAACCTCAATCACTTCGGCTTTCTGTTCCAGGTGCCGATTTCAACATACCTGCGCGCTGGAGTGCTCGGGCCGCTGATTTATTTAGGCACCGTGCTAAGTCCGATCGCGCTGCTGCAGTTTATCGGCGAGCGCCGAAGGCAAACGATCGCATGGGCGATCGCGATCTTTGGATCAACGTTGTTTCTGAGTTTCATTGATCACCGGCTGCCGGTCACGCCCGAGTATAGCTGTTTCGGCGGATGGGACAACGTGATGATCCTGCGCGGTCTGCCGAACCGCTTCTACTGGAACGGCGACTGGCAGTATTTCTGGATGGCGCTCGGAAGCGCGGGCGCAGCTGGACTGATCGTTGCGGCGCGCGATCTCATTCCACGACTCGGACGCGCACCGTCGGCGATTATGATCGCCGCGATCGTCTACTGGCTCGCGATCGTTCCGCTATGGTTCTTCAACGATCGCTACTATGTCGTGATGGTTCCTGCCGGATGCCTGCTGCTCGCGCTTACGCCATGGCCGAAGCTGCGGGTCGCGCCGATGCTCGCGGGAGCGCTCACGCTGATCCTCATGATGTTGTCGCTCGGCGGAACGTATGCGTACCAGCGCGGCCTGCTGGCGGTGACTTCGGTGCGCGATGCGCTCGAGCGCGAAGGCGTACGCCGCTCGGCGATCGATGCCGGCTACTCGCTCAACGGCAACGATCTCTATCGCTACCCGAAACACGGCATCGATTCGATGAAGCTCGAAGCCGGAATCCCGATGATCACGTCGCCCGGTGTCGACGAATACACGCTCGCCAGCGCGCCGATCGCCGGCACACAAATCGTCAGCCGTTTCAGTTGGCCGGGGCCATTCGGCCTAGGCTCGCGCGAACTGTATGTGCTGAAAAAAGCGCACGCGTATCAGGCCGGCGCGGCGCCCGCCAAGACTCAGCCGCGATTCTAGCTCGCGTCGCCAGCGTCGGGTGGCGGGCCGGGCATGATGTAGGTCGGGATGCCGGTTTTCTCTTCGACGGCTTTCTCGAGCTTCTGCATGTCGATCTGATCGGAGATGCCCTGCTCCTTAGCCGTCTTCACGGCATAAGCCCACAGACCCGCATAGCGCCCGTACAAATCGTCATGCACTTCGACGTAGATCGCATCGCCGCGATAGCCGTACTTGATCGGCTGGTAGGTGAACTCGCCCGGCGTGCCGATCTTCACCTTGTTGAACAGGCGCTCGATGTCCTCTGGATAAAGCCGCACGCATCCGTGGCTCACGGTCATCCCGACGCCCCATGGAACGTCGGTGCCGTGCAACGCGTACTCGGGCAGCGTCAGCTCGATGCGATACTTGCCGAGAGGATTGTCATCCTCGCCGCCCGGGACGACGTGGTCGGCTTCGCCATCGCGCTCGAGGTGTTCCTCGTAAATATCCTGCGGCACGACCCAGGTGGGATTTTTCGTCTTGCCGCGCACGCGCCAGTCGCCGACAGGTGTCTTCCAGTCGTAGCGGCCGAGTCCGACCGGGAAGGTGTAAACGACGGTCGGCATCACGCCGAGGTGCGGCTCGTGCTTCGTCGTCATCGCTACCGGTTTGATCTTGCTCTTCGAAATCGGACCGGTGGGCGACGGATAGTAATAGTAGATGCGCATCTCGGGGATGTTCAGCACGATACCGACGTGATTACCGGCCGGCAGGATATGCTCGGTGGGGAGAATTATCTGCTTGCCGACGGGAGGTCCCCACCAATCGATCTTGCCGTTGGCATCGGAGATTTCCTTTGCCGTCACGCCGAACCATCGCCCGATATCGAGCAGCGTATCGCCTTTCTGGATCTGGTAGGTGACGAGATTGCCGATGATATTGTCGCGGCCATGCGGCAGCGGGTAGGCGTAGAGCGGTCGGCGGGCGAATTCATCTTCGCTCCAGGCCGAGGCCAGTCGCGGCGCCAGGACCATGGCCGCCAGCATCAAAGCTGCGGACACAGCGACCACGATGAGAGAGATTCGTTTTCGTGAAGTCATCACGCCACCACCGCTAAGTTAACGCCGGCTCCTGCCGCCGCCCATCCACTGCGGAAAATTTTACGCGCGCGGTTATTCTCCGATCAACCGGAGGTTGGCGAACTTTAGTACCAGTAACTTCACTCCGCCGCGTTCGAAATTCACCCACGCCTTGGCGCTGTCGCCGCGCCCTTCGCGACGATGAATCACGCCGCGGCCGAACGCAGGATGAATCACGCGCGCGCCGACGCGCAGGCCATCAGCCGCGGCAGAGGGCCCATCGCCGTCGGAGAGCTGACTCTCGGAATAATCGACGTAGGACTCGCGCGGCGATAGCGGACGCACGGGCGCGGATGGACGTTCAGGAGCGATGCGCCGGATAAGCCCCGGATCGACCTCGGCCATGAAGCGCGAGGGCCGCGACTCCTGGCGCTGGCCGTAAAGCTCGCGCGACAACGTGTTGGATAGATAAAGCAGGTTGCGCGCGCGCGTCATGCCGACGTAGCAGAGGCGACGCTCCTCCTCGATTTCCTCGTCGCTGTCCTGCGAGCGGCTGTGCGGGAAGAGGCCTTCTTCCATGCCGGCGATGAAGACCGCGGGATATTCGAGGCCCTTCGACGTGTGCAGCGTCATGAGCGCGACGCGTCCGCCGCGCGATTCGATCTGATCGGCATCGCTGACGAGTGCGACGCGCTCGAGAAACTCGCCGAGGCCTCCACTGCGTTCGGCATCGAAAGCGCTTGCCGCCGCGAGCATCTCAGCGAGATTCTGTTTGCGCGCCGGCGCGTCGATGAGCGTGTCGAGATAAGCCTCGAATCCGCTCTGTGCGACGACGGCGTCGAGGATCTCGCGCACCGGGACTTCGCTCGCACGCGCGATGAGCTCGCGCATCCAGGAGTAAAGCGAACTCGCCTGCTTGGCGATCCTGAGCGCGACTTTCGATTGCGCCTCGAGTCGGCCCATCGCCTCGAAGGCCGAGATGTTCTCGCGCCCGGCGATATCGCTGATCGCCTCAAAGGTCTTCGCACCGATGCCGCGCGTCGGCACACCAACCATCCGCTCCAGGCTGACCGCGTCGGCAGGATTGGCGACGACGCGCAGATACGACAACAGATCCTTGATGTCGCGCTGCTCATAAAACCGCACGCCGCCGATGATGTAGTAGGCGAGTCGCCGCCTGACCAGCGCCTCCTCGATTACTCGCGACTGCGCATTGACACGGTAGAACACGACGACGTCCGCCGGGCGGAGACCGCCTGAGGTCGTCAGGCTCGAAATCTCGCGTGCGATAAAGTCGGCCTCGTCGCGCTCGGTGATTCCGGTGAAGTATGTGATCTGCTCGCCGGCGTCGTTCTCGGTCCAGAGATTCTTGACCTTGCGCTCGGTGTTGTTGCGGATAACGGCGCCGGCCGCGGCGAGGATCGTTTTGGTCGAGCGGTAGTTCTGCTCGAGCTTGAAGATGCGCGCGCTCGGATAGTCGCGCTCGAAGTCGAGGATGTTGCGGATATCGGCGCCGCGCCATCGGTAGATCGATTGATCCTCGTCGCCGACGACGCACAGGTTGCCGGTTCGCTCGGCGAGCGCGCGCACCAGCAGATACTGCACGTGGTTGGTGTCCTGGTATTCATCGACCAGCAGATGCTTCGCACGCGATTGCCATCGCTCGAGCACATCGGGAAAACGCTCGAACAGCAGGTACGCCTGGAGCTGGAGGTCGCTGAAGTCCATCGCGTTGATGTCGCGAAGGCGCGCCTGGTAGAGGCGGTAAAGCTGCGCGATCGTCGTTTCGCGTCCGGTCTCCGACGCCGAGAGCATCTCCTCGGGCGAGACGCCTTCATTCTTGGCCTGCTCGATTCGATTGCGCGCCGCCTCGGGCGCGGGCGAATCGGGAAGATTGGCCTCCTCAATCACGCGGCGCATCACCGACATCGAATCGCTTTCGTCGAGGATCGAGAAATTGCGCTCGTAGCCGAGCCGGTGCGCATCCTGGCGGAGAATCCGCGCACACGCCGAATGGAACGTGCTGACCCACGGCAGCCGCGTGGAGTCGAGCAGGCTGGCGACGCGCTCGCGCATTTCGCCGGCGGCCTTGTTGGTGAAGGTGACAGCCAGCACCTGGTCGACCTCGGCGCCGCGCTCGGACAGAATATGGGCGATGCGGTACGTGAGCACGCGCGTCTTGCCCGATCCCGCACCGGCGAGGATCAGGATCGGACCGTCGGGCGCCAGCACCGCATCGCGCTGCTCAGGATTCAAATCGTCAAGTCTAACTAAACTCATCGTGATGTGCGGGTTGAAGCGAAGCGCAGAGTCACTCAGGATACCGGCTCGCACGCGACGCGAAAAGTATGTCGGTTCAAATTTAATTCGCGGCGCAAATTTTTCGGCGTGACGTTCGATGGCGACCTACGAGCCGCACGACAAATTTTATCGCAAGGCGCGCGCGGCAGGGTTGCCTTCGCGCGCGGCGTTCAAGATCGAGGAACTCATCGCGCGTTGGAAGCTGGCAGCGAAAGGCGCGCGAATCGTCGATCTCGGATGCGCGCCCGGCGGATGGCTTGCGATTCTCGCTCGCGCGGCAGGCTCCGGCGCCAAGATCGTCGGCGTCGATCTCGCGCCGGTCAGAAATCCACCGCCGGGATGTATCACGATCATCGGCGACATCGTTGATCCAGCCGTCGCGCAGCGGGCGGCTACCGAACTCGGCGGCCCAGCAGATCTCGTCACGAGCGATCTCGCGCCGAAGCTCACCGGTATCGCGGCGCGCGACGAGGCGCGCTCGCGCGAACTGATCGATACCGCGCTCGCGTTCTCATCGCGCGCGCTAAAACCCGGCGGCGCGATGATCGTCAAGGTCTTCATGAGCGGCGAGTTCAACGACATAGTTGCGCAGTTCAAGCGCGTCTTTGCCAGCGTCGAGACGACGCGGACCAAGGCCAGCCGTCCCGGCTCGGCTGAGCTCTATATCGTCGCTAAAGGTTTCCGCGGCCGTCCCGAAGGCGATGCATAATGCCCTTGGCGCCCACCCTGTCATGCGCGTAATGTGATCTTCCATGAGAGCCGTAGGCTGCAGGAACCTGTGCCTGCTGCTACTCGCGGGCTTGGCCGCCGCGTGTGCCTGCAGCCGTTCATCCACCAGCCAGCCCACCGGACTCATTCAGCCCACCATCCACGAAGTGCCGGTCCAGGTGACTAACGTTGCTTTCGATCAGGACACCGGCGAGCATTACGTGCTGCTCGAAGATAAAGACGAGACGCGCGAGCTGCCGATCATGATCGGCGCCAACGAGGCGTACGCGATCGAGCTCGCGCTGAACAACGTCCAGCCGCCGCGGCCGATGACTCACGACCTGCTGAAGGCCGTGATCCAGCAGACTGGTAATCACGTCGATAGCGTGCTCATCTGCGACATGCGCGACGAAGTGTACTACGCGAAGATCTTCATGGATCGCGGGCGCTACACGATCGACAGCCGTCCGAGCGACGCGATCGCGCTCGCGACCGAGATGCACGTGCCGATCTATGTGATGGACAAGCTGTTCGATTCGTCACCGGTCGTCGGCAAGGCCGCGGTCGATAAACTTCCTGATACCGCGACGGCGTATGGCGTCACCGTACAGCAAGTGACGCCCGAGCTGGCGGCATACTTTGGCCTCAAGAATCGGCACGGGGTGCTGGTGTCGGACGTCGATCCGGCGGCGGCGAGCAGTGGAATCGAGCGCGGCGACATCATCAAGAAAATCGGCACGCGTGACGTGAAAGCGCTGAGCGATTTCCACGCCGATCTCGCGTCATTCGCGCGCGAATCGGCGATCACGTTCACGATTCAGCGCGGCAGTTCCGATCGCACCGTCAAACTCGACGGCGCAACGGCTGAACGCTAGACGCTGCGCTTGACCAGAACGCTTTCGATAAATCGTGAATCGATCGGGTAGTTGACGCTCAGTCCCGCGAACTCTTCTTCGAGCTGATTCAGACAGGAATTTACGAAATCGAAGGTGCGCTTGGCCGCAGTCTCGTCGAGATGCGTGTCGATCGCGGTTTCGACCGACTCGCGAAATGCGTGGCTCAGCACCGACGGGCCGCCATTTTTGATCACGATTGCTGCTCGCATCGCGTCGAGCTCGCTCGCCACGAGCGGCTCGGCCTGCAGCCGCCCGTCCATGAAATTGCGCACCAGGGCCGTCGTCAGGATCTGGCTCAGGCGAATATCGCGATTCGCGACCGCGCCGCGGAAGCGCGCCGAGCTGATATCGATCGCAAGCAGTGAGCGGAACAGCTCCGCCATCGCGTCGATCTGATCGAGAATCGCGTACGACAGATGAAGGTCGCGAATCGTCTGGAACGCGCGCAGCTCGACGGCGCCGCCGCGATCGAGCGCCGAATAGAAGCGCGGCATTGGCTCGATGAATCCCGCGAGCGCGTCGCGATACGGCGAGTCGAGGTACGAGATTTCGCGCGGCCGCTGCTGCGGAATCCCGAGCATCCGAGTTGTCGCTTCCGCCCGCTTGCGCAGATCGATCGTGAGGCTCACGCCGAGGCGAAAGAGGAGTTTCAGATGCGTATCGCGCAGATGCTCGATTGCGCTTTGCAGGTCGCCGCCAGCGAGCGATTCGAGCCCAAGGTTCAGGTAGTTGTGCGTCAGCTCGACGGCGATCCGCACGGCGTCGAGATCGCCAAAATCGATCGATCGCGCAACCAGCACCTGGTTTGACACCATCGCCATCTCGCTGCGCAACTGCCGCCGCCCCTCGGCCGCGAAACCAGCCGTGAGCGCGGTGTTGAGCAGCGAATTGTCGGCGCCCGCGATCATCGGCGCTGAGCCTGGTGGCACCAGCTCGCTGTCGTCAAGGAGCTCGGCGCGGCTCGGCGCCACGTACTGGGCGCGGATGTCGAGGAACGAGCGCGGATTGACGTACGCGAACACGTCCTGCGCTTCGTAGTAGTCGGGAAAGCCGCGATCGTTCAGGCGCGCCCGGCGGAACTGATAGGCCGCCTCCTCGAGCTCCGCCTTGACGCCCCAGTAACATTCGTCCATCAAGCCCGCGAAATATTTGTAGTCGCGCTCGAAGGCTTCCTCGATGAAGTCGGAAATAAGCTGCGTAATGTGATCTTGCCGCACGAACTCGATGAGATAATGCTCGTCGAACTGGACGTAGCGGTTTGATGGCGCGTCTGGTGACGACGCCGGATCGTCGAGCAGATGCACCTTGATGTAATCGCGCAGCAGGATCGATACGAGCTCGAGGTCGAGCTCCATCAGACCCTGTGCCATTCGGCTGCGCCCGCCCTCGGAGAGCGCTTCGAGCCATTCGCGCATCCGGGCAAGGTTGGGACGATCCTTATCCCAACAATCGAGATCGAAGAGCGACTTCACCTGCTCGGGGAGCGCGAGGCTCAGCAGATCGCCCGCGTCGGCGCTGCCGATTTCCTTGACAGTGTAGAAGAGCGTCTCAGGCGAGAAGGACTGAACCAGGCGCTCGGCCTCGGGCGCGGCGAGAATCAGATCACGCTTCTGGCGTGCGGGCAGGCCGTAGAGAAATTCCAGTTTTTCCTGGAACGGAAGGTTGAGAAACTCGTCTTGTCCGCGTACTGCCATGCATTCGGCCGCGCGAAGCGGCATGAACGGCAAGATACTACCGCTTCCGATCTCGGACAACGTGGGTCTGCAAAAACGCGCACTCGTGGCGAACGCAAAAGCGTGATAGGATAAATAAACTCTTGAGCGGCAGCACAATTCCCCTTGCGTTAACGATCGCGGGCAGTGACCCCGGCGGCGGCGCAGGAATCCAATCCGACATCAGAACTTTCGCCGCGCTCGGCGTTTACGGGTACTCGGTGATCACTTCGATCATCGCGCAGTCGAGCTCGCGCGTCACGCGCGTCGATGCCGTTAAGCCTGCGATGATCGCGGCGCAGATTGAGGTGCTCTTGGCGGAGAGCATGCCGCTCGCGATTAAAACCGGCGCGATGGGCAGCGCCGGCGCGGTGCGCGAGACGGCGCGCGCGATCGTGCGTTTCAAGATGCCGCGCCCCGTTGTCGATCCGGTTACGATCGCGAGCAGCGGCGCGCGGCTCATCGACAAGCGCGGCGAGCGCATGCTGCGCGACGAACTGATCCCGCTCGCGCGCATTGTCACGCCCAACGTTCCGGAGGCCGAGGCGCTGGCGGGAATCGCGATTCGCGATCGCGATTCGATTCGCGAGGGCGCTGCGAAAATCCTCGCGATGGGTGCGAAGGCCGTCGTGATCAAGGGCGGGCACTTCGCCGATCGCGCGCGGTCCACCGATCTCTACTTCGACGGCCGCAAGTTCATCGAGCTGAGGGCGCCGCGTCAGAAGAGCGGTGCGCACGGCACCGGATGCGTTTTCTCGGCCGCCATCGCGGCGCATCTGGCGCGCGGCGCGAAGCTCGAAGACGCAGTCAGCGCGGCCAAAGAATTCGTGACCCTCGCGCTCGCGAACAGTTTCAAGCTGGGCCGGGGCAGGGCGGTTCTCGATCAGTTTTCGGCGGTTGCGCGATGAGGAATGAACACGAGCACGTGACGAATCGCGATCGCGCCGACGATCAGCAACACCGCCGCGCAGTCTTCCTCCAAGCGGCCAGTTGAGAAGGTGATCACGAGAAGCGGAATCACAATTCCGCCGAGGGCCGCCAGCCACACGCTGAATCGCGAATGCCTGCGCGCGACACGAGTCCATTCATCGGCGTCGCGTTCGAGCAGGAGAACTGTACCGAAGTAGAGAACAATCATGATGAGCAGCGATTGGCGCAAGGTCGTTGCCGCTGCGGGCAGCCCCGACATTGCGGCGATCACCAGCGCTACTGCCACGCCCAACAGCCCTGCCGATATCGAGAAGAACGCACCCAGCCAGCGCATCGTGCGCCATCCCGGTTGCGCGGTCGTACTGAACAGCACGCCCTTGTAAATTCCGACCATCAACGCGAACGGCAGTCCCGCGATCCCAACGATGGATAGCAGAACTATCGGCAGGCCGAGTCCGACGATCACGAACGCGCAGAACGCGAGGACTGAGAAAATCGAGATCGTCCACACGCCGACCGACATCGGCGAGCCCGGCTTGAACACGCGCATCATGTTCATGAAGCGCCAGGGATCGCCGAGATCGAATACGAGGCACACCAGATCGACGGCCATGATCGGGAAAGTGATCAGGAACGCGATCCTCGCGACCGCCTGTTCCTCGGGGTGCCCAACCAGGTGAAGAATCGTCGCGACGCTGAACAGTCCTCCGCCCATCGTCGCGAAGAAGAGATCGAAGGTTACCCACCAATGCCACGGCACCGGCTTGGTGACGATCGGCGGCGCCGCGGGCATCATCGCTTCAGCCATGGAGAATCACTCCGACCGCGACGATCGCGATCCAGACCAGGGTCGCGGCGAATGCGCGCGCATAGTCGCCGCGCATATGACGCTGCGGCGTGTCGGGATCGTTCGGCAAACCATATTTCTCCGGTTCGTCGAGAAGGAGGAAAAAAGCGCCCAGCTCCGAGTACTTGTCGGTGGGCTCGGCGCCGTAAAGCCTCGCACCCTTAAACCCGCGCGCCTTCACCTCTTCGAGGCGGATCTTGGCATGCTCGCGAAGCTCGTCGAGATGGCCGAACTTGATCGATTCGGTGGGGCACGCTTTCGCGCAGGCGGGAATGAAATCGTCGCGCTGGCGATCGTAACAAAGTGTGCACTTGTGCGCGTGGCCGTCGAACTGGCTGCGCGTGATCACGCCGAACGGACAGGCCGCGATGCAATAGCCGCAGCCGTTGCAAATGTCGCCCTGGATATAAACGTCGTTGAACTCGTTGTGGATAATCGCGGCGGTCGGACAGGCCATCTGACACGGCGATGCGCTGCAGTGCTTGCAGACGTCGCTCATCATCAGCCAGCGGCCCTCCTGCGATTGCTTCAGGAGAGATTCGATATCGAAATCTCCGTCGAGCGACGGCTGCGGCGGCTGAGCGCCGGTCGGGAACTGCTCGATGAACCGGACATGACGCCAGGTCGTCGCACTGAGTGCGATCGTATTGTCGTAGCTCTGCGCGGTGAAGTTGAATCCGTCAGACGGAATCTGGTTCCACTGCTTGCACGCGACCTCGCACGCTTTGCATCCGATACATAGCGTCGTGTCGGTGAAGAATCCGGTCGGACGGCGCGGCGCAGGTTCTGCCGGACGCCGAAATGGATAGAGGATTTCCAGGAGGAGGTTCAACATTGGCGCAGAGTCTTATCGCGATCGCCACCATCCCCACCACTGCTGGCGGCCTTCGGGTTGCGCGGAAGAAGCGGTGTCGGGAATCGGCTCGACGCCGAACGGACGCTCATTCGCCGCGATCGGCCGCGGCGCGCGCATGCTCGTGAGCCGCCCCGGCCGCACCGCGACTGTGAATGCCTTCGCCTCGTGCATGCTCACGTTCACGCCGAGTATCAGCGATGTAAGATCGTTCGCCATCGCGCCAACGGTCTCGCCCGCGTAGCCCCAGTGAATCGGCAGACCTAACTGGTAGATCGTCTTGCCGTTCACGAGCAGCGGCTTCATGCGAGCGGTGACGAGAGCGCGCGCTTCGATCGATCCGCGGCGCGAGCTGATCACGACCCATCCGCCGTTTTCGATTCCCTTCTCGGCCGCCAGCTCGGGACTGAGCTCGGCGAACATCTCGGGCTGCAGTTCATTGAGCCAGCTATTGAAGCGGCTCATCGGCCCGCTCAGATAATGCTCGGTCAGCCGGTAGGTTGTCGCGACGATCGGAAATTCGGGATCGACTTCCTCGGCCAGACGATTCAGCTCGTCGGGAAACTCCCTAATCGTCGGAATGACCTGTGTCGTGTAGAGCAGATTCCTGACGACCGACTCGCGCGGCTCGTAGTGCGTCGGCAACGGCCCGTCGCGCACGCCGAACGGCGCGAACAACCAGCCAAGGCCGTCGGGATGCATGATAAACGGCGCGTCACCGGGAATCGCGTCCATGCCGCGCGCGCCTGCTGGAGGACGATAACTGGGAGCCTTGTCGATCTCGAAATCTGGAACGTCGAATCCGGTCCACGTGCGCCGATCGGCGTCCCACCAGATGAGCTTTTTGCGCTCAGACCACGGACGTCCCTGCGCGTCGGCCGAGGCGCGGTTGTACAAAGTGCGGCGGTTTGAGGGCCACGCGAATCCCCAATTGGGATAGAGGATGCCGGTGCGGGTGTTGTCGCGCGAGTTCGCGCGGTTCTGATCTTCAGCGGGAAAAACCCCGGAATAGATCCAGACGCCGCAGGCCGTCGAGCCATTGTCTTTGAGCTCCGCGATCCCCTTGAGCAGACGACCCTCGCGAAGGTCGCGGCCGTTCATCTCCTTGAGGATTTTTTCCGCGTCAACGTCGTCGCCGAGACGGCTCGGCGCGCCATTCGGCAGTATCTCCGGAGCGTCACGGCCGAAGTCCCAGGTAAGATTTTTGATCGGCAAGTCGCGCTCGAGATTCGAGTCCGCGTAGAGCTTCTTGAGCCTCCTCCCGAGGTCGTACATGAAGAACGCGTCGGAGCGGCAATCGCCCGGTGGATCGATCGCTTTCTCATGCCATTGCAGCATCCGCTCGGTGTTGGTGAAGGAGCCATCCTTCTCTGTGATCGATGCCGCCGGAAGGAAAAAGACTTCGGTCTTGATCTGGCGCGAATCCGGTGCGCTCGAATCGGCGTACCAGAAGTTCGCGCTCTCGTGCTCGAACCAATCGCGCACGACCAGCCAATCGAGGCTGCGCAACGCGGAGCGATTGAGTCCCGCATTCGGCGCGCCGGCCGCCGGGTTCTGTCCGATGAGGAAGAGCCCTTTGACTTTGCCCTGGTGCATCCGGAAGAACATCGGCAGCTCCGAATAATCGCCGTCGATCTTGGGCAGGTACTGATAGCCGAACTCGTTGGCGGGCGTTGCCGCATCGCCATACCAGGCCTTGAGCAGGCTTATCGTGAACTTCGAGAGGTTTGCCCAATAGCCGAGGAACGCTTCTTCCTGCCAGAAGCCCGCCGCCGAGTTATTGCGCGCATTGGCGAAGCCGCGGCCATGTTCAATGTACTTTTCCAGCGACGCATTCTCGGGCACCGCGTCGGGCAGCGACAGGTAGCCGGGCAGCAGGTTGTAGAGAGTCGGCACGTCGGTGGAGCCCTGGATACTGCAATGCCCACGCATCGCCATGATTCCGCCGCCGGGCCGGCCCATGTTGCCGAGCAGGAGCTGGATAATTCCCGCCGCTCGAATCATCTGCACGCCGGTCGTGTGCTGCGTCCATCCGAGCGCATAGACGATTGCCGAAGTCCGCTCGCGTCCTGAATTGCGGCACAGCAGTTCCGCGACTCGAATCAGATCGCCGGGGGCGCATCCGCACAGCCGCGACACCATCTCGGGCGTGTAGCGCGCGTAATGCCGCCGCATCACCTGGAACACGCATCGCGGATGCTGCAGCGAGGGATCGCGCTCGACCGCGCCCATCTCACCGGGCGTCGTGCTGTAGTTCCATGAGCCGTGATCTTTCACGTATGCGCGCGCGTCGGCATCAAAGCCCGGAAAGATGCCGCCGGCATCTTCGGCATCGACAAACGCTTCGTTCAGTACCGTCGCCGCGTTGGTGAAGTGCAGGACGTATTCCTTGAACCATCGATCGTGCTCGATGATGTAGTTGATGATTCCGCCCAGGAACGCGATATCCGAGCCAGCGCGAATCGAAACGAAAGTATTCACCATCGCCGAGGTCCGCGTGAAGCGCGGATCGACATGAATCAGCGTTCCGCCGCGCTCGCGCGCCTGGAGCGCAAAGCGAAATCCCACGGGATGGGCCTCGGCCATGTTCGAGCCCATGATCAATATGCAGTCGCTCGTCGCCAGGTCAGCCTGGAACGTCGTTGCCGCACCGCGTCCAAAGGAGGCGCCCAGACCGGGCACCGATGCGCTATGTCATATGCGCGCCTGGTTCTCGATGGAGAGAATTCCCAGGCCTCCGGCGAAAAGTTTCTTGATTAAATAGTTCTCTTCGTTGTCGAGCGTGGCGCCGCCCAGATGCGCGATGGTCTTGAGGTGATTCACCGTCAGACCATGCTCGTTACGCTCGATGAAATCGGCGTCGCGCGTCTCCTTGGTGAGTTGCGCGATTCGATCCATCGCCCACTCGAGTGGCCGCGTCTCCCAATGATCGGAGTAGGGCGCGCGGTACTTCACCGTCGTGATGCGATGCGGGTTGCGGACTAGCTGAAACGTGTTGGAGCCCTTGGGGCAGAGCGTGCCCGCGTTGATGGGGCTCTCCGGATCGCCTTCGATATCGATGATCTCTCCGGCCTTGGTGTACACGTTCTGACTGCATCCGACCGCGCAATAAGGACATACGCCGTGACTTTTGGTCGCGCCGCGCAGGCGTGAATGCTTGTCCGCGGTGTCTGGGCTGAAATGTGTGCGAGCCATGTAGCCTCCGGGTGGCTGCTGAATCGGCCGCGCGGGTAACCAAATACCTGCGCGCTTGGATGTTCGAGTGGTAATCTAGCAACGTGGCAGAAGGGAAAGAAAAGCAATTTGTAGTTGCGCGCACCCTGAGGTGGAGAGTGGGCGCGGGCGCGACTGCGGAAGACTCGCTCGCCGTCGAAGAGCCGCTCGAGATTCGTCTCGGCGGCAGGCGCTTCACGCTCACGATGCGCACCCCGGGCCATGACGAAGAGTTGGCTGCGGGGTTTCTTTTTGCCGAGGGCTTTATCAATTCGATTGCGGAGCTCGGCGAGATTCGCAGCGTGCGCGATGCGAAGGGTGCCTTCGAGCCGAACTCGATCGATGTCGTGCTCAACGTTGCGGCCGACGATCTGCGCGAGCGGCTGCGGCGCAACTTCGCGATCGCCTCGAGTTGCGGAATATGCGGCCGCACCAGTATCGAGTCGCTGACGCGACGCATCGCGACCGTCGATGCGCCGCTTCGCGTCCACTCCGATCTGATCCTCGCGATGGCGCCGAAGGCGCGCGTGGCGCAGGAGGTCTTCGCGACGACGGGCGGTCTTCATGCCGCGGGTCTGTTCGATTCGGAGGGCGAGTTAATAGTGCTGCGCGAAGATATCGGCCGTCACAATGCCGTGGACAAAGTGGTCGGTTATGCGTTGCGAAACCTCGGAGCGCCGCTCTCGTCGAGCATGATGCTGGTGAGCGGGCGCGTGAGTTTCGATATCGTGCAGAAAGCCGCCGCAGCCGGCATTCCAATCCTGGCGGCGATTTCCGCGCCTTCGTCGCTTGCGGTCGAGCTCGCCGAAGAGACGGGAGTTACGCTGATTGGATTTCTGCGCGAGGCCAGCTTCAACGTCTATTCGCGTCCCGAGCGTATCGCGGGATGATGCCCGGGCCTGAGGTTTTCCACGCTGCGAGCGTATGCGCCACAAACAGCGAAGCGCTTCGCTAGACTCCGTGGAGTCGGTCTTTCGCAAAGCTCTATCGCGACAACTGCGGCCGCAGGCGGACGATGCCCGCCGTTGCAATGATTGCGGCAAACGCGAACACCATCGCGATGTCCGGAGCTATTTCGGAAAGCGTTGCGTGATCGAAGATCAGGCCGAGGTACGCGTCCATTGCCCATGACGCGGGCGAGAGACGCGCCACGATCTTCATGAACGGGGGGACGACTTCGAGCGGCCACATGCATCCGCCCAGCATTCCGAGCGACACGGCGATCCACGGACCGAGCGCGGTCGCTTGCTGCTGGGTTCGAAACACCGTGCCCATCAGGAGCACGATCGCGACGCCGAGCGATGTGACTGCTGCGGTAATCAACACCAGCCCAAGGGTATTGCCCCAATGAATACCGAAGAAAAACCGGGCGGCGAGAATCATGAACACGGTCTGCGCGATCATCTGCTGCGCCGGTGCGATCGCCAGCATCGCCACCAGTTCCCAGGTCCGGCGTGGCGCGGCCAGCAGCCGGCGCGAAATGCCGTTTTCGCGAAGCTGGAGAATGGTCAGGGCCGAAACGAACCCGGTGACCATAACGAATAGCACCAGGTTCGCAGGCGCCGTGTAACCGAATCCGAGGCGCGGAACACCGGCGTGCCCGCCCCCGGGATAGCGAACGGGAACGTCGAGCGGTGGGCCGCCGCTCGCCATCCGGCTCAATTCCGTGTTGATGCCGGCTCGCATGATGCCGGCGCCGGCGTTCGCAGTCGAGAGGTACACGTCAAGGTTCTGGTCGCCATGCCAGCCGGGCGGAATCACAAGTCCAGCGTTCATTCTGCCACGGAAAACCGCAATTTTAAGCCGCTGCTCATCGCTATAGTCGCGAATCTGAAAGTGCTCATTGGATACCAGCGCCGCGGCGAGCGCCCGGCTCTCGCGCGTGTTCGCTCGATCGAGGAGACCCACCTCGAATGACGCGCTGGTGTAACCGCCCATTGCGAAACCGACAAGGGCCATTATCAGTGTTGGCATCAGGAACAACAGCGCAAGCCGGCCGCGGTTGCGCCGGACGCCCGCGCCGCTGACGGCTGCCGCGCCGAAGATCACGTTCAGACTATGCGACAGTCGCATCAGGTCATCCTCCGGAGCGCGCCACGAGCCTTCAGCCCCGCGAACGCAATGCCGCTTAATCCAACTATGGCCGTCACTGCCAGCGGTTGCGTGATCGTTAGCAAGGTTCCGTGAGCGCCGGCGGCGGACAAATCGAGGAAGCCGAAGAACGCCTGTCCATTTGGCGTAAGTCGAGTCAGGGTCTCGAACACGTCCGGAAGACCTTGCGGAGGCAGGAATTGTCCGCCGACAATCGAGAGCAGGGTGATCACTATGGTCGCCAGTGAAGTTCCCTGTTCGGCGTTGTTAGCGAGACTCATCAGGAATGCCGTCAATCCGATCGCCATCAGCACACTGGTGAACACCAGCGCGGTGGTCGGCAGCGGGTTTCCCCATCGCGTGCCGAACATCAAAGAGGTCGCCGCGATCATAGTTCCCATCTGAATCAGCCCGATGAGGAATAGTGCGGCGAATTTCCCCGCGACAATCGCGTAGGGTGGCGTGGGCGAGGCGATGAGACGCACCATCGTGCGCGAATCGACCTCCGCCTGAAGCGCGCGGACTCCAAACAGCACCCCGAAGTTCAGAAACAGCACAGTCATCGACACCGCAAAAAAATCGACCATTCGCATCTGTCCGCCCGCGGAACGCGGAATCACTTTGGGGACTGCGCGATCGTGCGGGATTGCCGCACGGTATATGAAATCACGGAAGAGCTCGCGGGTACCCAGCATCGCGAACGGTTCGCCGCGCGCGGCGAGAATCTCGGCCGGTGGGGGATTCCCGCTGCTGATCGCGCGGCCGAATCCAGGGCTCATTACGACCGCACATTGCGCTTGATGCTCCTGGATCACCTTTTCTGCCGCGGAAAGCGAATCCACTGCTTCTACCCGAATCAATCCGCCCAGCGCAGGCCGCTCGACAAAATCAACGAACCCGGCTGACAGCTTGGTGTGGTCGAGATCCGCGATGCACAACCGCATCCCGGCGTTGCCGCCGCCTTGCGAACCGCCGAGGGCCAGACCCATCAGAGCAGCCAGCGCGAGCGGCGCGACGATCGCGGTCAGGATCGCGGTTCGATCGCGCAACCGCTGGCGCAGGTCCTTGATGCAAATCAGCAGCGCGTGTTGCATCTGAAATCAGTCGCGCAGTGCGCGCCCCGTCATCCGCAGGAAAACGTCTTCGAGATTCGGCTCAACCACGCGCACACTCTCGGCGACGGCACCGGCGTCGAGTAGCGCTGTCAGCATCGCAGGCAAGCGGCGCGCGCCATCGTCGGCCACCACGTGAAGATGGCCGTTCTCCACGATCGCGGACCGCACGCCCTCGAGCGCGCCTACGATGCGCTCCGCGCGTTCGACCGAATCGCCGCGTCCCAGTCCGATCTCGATGCGCGTATCATGCCCCAGACTCGCTACCAGTTCGTCGCGAGTGCCCTCGGCTATGAGCCGGCCCGAATCGATAATCCCAATCCGCGCGCAAAGACGCTCCGCTTCCTCCATGTAGTGGGTGGTGTAGAGAATCGCGGTGCCCGCGTCGCGCAGCCGCTCGACCAAATCGAAGATCGCGCTGCGGCTTTGTGGATCGACGCCGACTGTCGGTTCATCCAGGATGAGGACCTTCGGCCGATGCAGAATACCGCACGCGAGATTCAAGCGTCTCTGCATCCCGCCCGAAAAGGTGCTGACGATGTCGTCGGCGCGCGGCGTGAGACCGACCGCGTCGAGTGCGCTTACCATCGCATCGTGCAGCGGTGCGCCGTTGAGATCATACATCCGGCCCCAGAAGTCGAGATTTTCGCGCGCAGTGAGGTCGAGGTAGAGCGTGATCGCCTGCGGCACGATCCCGATAAGCGCGCGGGCCTCAAGACCGGCGTCGATATCGATGCCATCGATGGTTATCTTGCCCGCGTCACGCGCGAGAATTCCGGCGATCATCGAGATCGAGGTTGTCTTGCCGGCACCGTTGGGTCCGAGCAGACCATAGACTTCGCCGGCGGCGATGGTGAATCCGACAGTATCGACCGCGACTCGTGCTCCGAAGCTCTTGCGGAGCCCACTCACGAGCAACGCGGGCTTGCCTTGATCCGAGGCCCTCACTTGCAGCGGCCGTTCCATCTTCAGTTCACCGTCCTTAGCTCAGACTGAAATATGGCTCATCAGCAGCACTCTGCGTGCGGCGAGGATCGCAGGCGATGACCCGGCTGCTTCGCCTTCGAAGGCAATTCATAGGCGCGGCGACCGCTGCCGGGCGCGCCGCCAGTGACGACGCAGGTTCTATGCGTGATAGATAATCCATCCGGACTATGGCACTCGATGAGTAGTGTCGATGTTCTGATTTGAGCAGCAGCGCAAACATCTTAGGACGAGTATTCTAAAACGAATATTCGTAGTCAAGCGGATAAGGCATGCCGTCTGGACGCTGCGCCCCTTCGCGCGTGATGATGACCGACGTTTGAGGTTTTCACGATGACAGCGTATTCGGCACAAACCCCGCAGCTCTTCGCTGGCACCGCGACGTACTACTCGCGGTTTCGCCCGCCCTATCGCGACTCGATGTTCACACTGCTGCGCGAGACGTTTCAGCTCGACGGACGCGGCCGATTGCTCGACCTCGGATGCGGCCCGGGCGCACTGACGATTCCGCTCGCGCCGATGTTCGCCGAAGTTGTTGCGATGGATCCGAGCGATGAGATGCGCGCGGAGGGCGAGAGAGTCGCCGCTGCGAGGGCTCTTGCGAATATCGAATGGCGTGGCGGGAGCTCCGAGGATCTGAGCGCCGCGCCCGGTCCCTTTCGTCTCGTGACGATGGGTAACTCGTTTCACTGGATGAATCGCGAGAAAACTCTCGACGCTCTTTATCCGCTGGTCGAGGATGGAGGCGGAGTTGCGATCGTCGCTTATGGATTTCCGTTCCCCGAGGACGCGCCCATCGAGCCATGGCGCAACAAGGTCGCGGAGATCGTTCTGAAGTACGCCGCGCCCTCGCACTTTCGGGGCTATGGCATCCCGGTGCCGGTCGAGTCACGTTTTGAATCGAGCGTGCAGCGCTCGCAATTCAAGCTGGCGCGGAGTTGGAAGGAACGTTACGAGCAGACCTGGACGATCGACGAAATGATCGGAAATCTCTACTCGACGTCCTATTGCAGCCCGCGCCTGCTCGGCTCCAATCGCGAAGCCTTCGAGCGCGAACTGCGCGCCGCGATGCGCGAGTTCTCAATCACAGGCATCCTGACCGAACCGCAGGAGATTTGGGCGGTGCTCGCCTTCAAGCCGTAACCAATGCTCGGCGCGGGCTCCTGTCGCGCGGGCCCTTGGACTACGGGGCGGGGCGGGTTACGCTGTTCGGTTATGGTGGAGGGCTGCGATGTTCATCCGTAAGCGCGCGCTGGAGCGGATTGCGCGCGAGAAGGTGCTCTACGAGCGCCGGCGCGGCGGTGACATCTCGGTTTGCGTCATCTATCCAAATATCTATCGCCTCGGGATGGCGAACCTCGGCTTCCAGGCGGTTTTTCATATCTTCGAATCGGATACTCGCGTGGCCGCCGACCGCGCCTTTTTGCCCGATGCCGACGAGCGCGAACAGATGAGCCAGACGGGCGAGCGTCCGGTTTCATTCGAGCGCGCGCGCCCGTTCGAGGACTTCGATATCCTGGCGTTTTCGATTTCGTTCGAGACCGACTACCTGAACGTGCTGAGTATCCTGCGGCTCGCGGGAATTCCGCCGCGGCGCGAGGATCGGCGCGGGCGCAACTATCCGCTTATCATCGCCGGCGGCTCGGCAGTATTTCTGAATCCCGAGCCGATCGCGGATTTTATCGATCTCTTTCTGATCGGCGAAGGCGAGGAGATGGTGCCCGAGTTTATCGCACGCTACGCGGACTCGCGCGGCCGCGACGATCAACTCGATGCGCTAGCCGGCGTTGAAGGGGCGTACGTTCCGGCGCACTTCACTCCCGCCTATGACGATAGCGGCCGGCTGCGCTCGTTTGCCTATCACGGTCCGGCCGCGCCGCGCGTGAATCGCCGTCTCATCGATAATCTCGACGATCACAAAACAGCGTCGCTAATTCTCACCGAGGAGTCCGTATTCGGCGACATGTATCTCGTCGAGGCGAGCCGCGGATGCCAATGGGGATGCCGCTTCTGCGCGGCAGGCTTCATGTATCGTCCGATTCGCTATCGCTCGCCCGAGACGATCACTGCGGAGGCGGAGCGCGGGCTTGGCGAGCGCAAGGTGATCGGTCTCGTCGGCGCCGAGATGGCGAGCGTGCCCGGCGTCGCGGAAATCGCGACAGCGGTCGCGGAAAAAGGCGGGCGGCTGTCGCCGTCTTCGCTGAAAGCTGATTGTATCACGCCGAAACTCGCGGCTGCGTTATCCCAGACGGGAGCACGCAGCGTAACGATCGCGCCCGAGGCGGGCAGCGAGCGGATGCGCAAGGTGATCAACAAGAATCTCACCGAGGATGAGATTCTTGGCGCGGCCGCAATGATGCTCGGCGAGGGCGTGGCGAATCTAAAGCTTTACTTCATGATTGGCTTGCCCGAAGAGCGTGACGATGACGTGCTCGGGATCGCGCATTTGACCCACAAGATTATCGAGCAGGCGCGCGCGCGCCGTCAGCGTGTCGGCAATGTGACCGTCTCGCTGAATCCCTTCGTGCCGAAGCCGTGGACGCCGTTTCAGTGGGACGCGATGCTCGACGCGCGCAGCCTCAAACGCAAGGTGGCGCTGCTGCGCAGCGCGCTGGGCAAGCTCGGGCCGGTCGAGCTCGACGCGGAATCGCCGCGCGAGGCGTATTTCCAGACGATGGTGTCGCGCGGCGACCGGCGGATGGCACGAATCCTCGAGCGCCTCGACGCTGCGGGATGCGACGGGCCGGGGCCGATCTGGCATGAGCTCCAGTCGATTCGGCGCGAGATTGCGGCGGGCGAGGCGGGCGATTTGCCCGATCCGGATTCTTTCGTGATCCGCGACTATGCGCACGACGAGGTGCTGCCGTGGGACTTTATCGATCATCACGTCGAAAAATGGTTTCTTCTTGCCGAGCGCAAGAAGGCGCAGTTTGAGCATCAGAGCCCGCCCTGTGACGTGACGCGATGCACCGTGTGCGGGGCCTGTTGATGTAGTATCGAGTTTCGGTGGAGGGGGATGAGGATGATGGCTAAGCGAAGATTTTCAGCGAAACAATTTGTGTTGGTCGCGGCGCTCGGCGCGAGTGCGATGCTCGCGATGTCGGCGAATCGGGTGCACGCCGCGATGTCGGAAGGAGACGTTCCCGAGACGTCGGTTGTGCCGGCCGATTCGGGCAGCGGAACGCCTGGCGCATCTCCTGCCGCGCCATCGTCACCCGCGGCGGCGAGTATGACGGGAGGGACGGCTCCCGCTCCTGAGCCTCACGCCTCGCGGCCGCCGCGCGTCGTTCATCGTGCTTCGACGCACGGATCGGCGGCGCCTCGCGAGGTTGAGGTCGAGCCGGCGCGGGCGCGCCTGCGCGTGATCAAAGCCGACTGGGTTTACTCGAGCCCCGCGAAATCCAGCAAGCATCTCGAGCAGTTGCAGGTCGACAAGTTCATCAACGTGAGCGGCTCGACGCATTACTTTCTGCGCGTGAATCTCAAGAACGGCGAAACCGGTTATATCGATCCGGCGTCGGTCGAGATGCTGAAGCCGATCGACAAAATCTTCAGGCTGAGTCACGACGCCGCCGTGCTAGACAAGCCGAACCGCTGGGGCAAGAAGCTGTCGGAGGTTCACACCGGTCACGATGTGCACGTCGTCGGCCTCGCGCTCAGCTACGCGCGAATCAGGATGAAGAGCGGCCTCGAGGGCTTCATCCCGCTGACGGCGATGGAGTAAGGCGATTTAGTCACGCGCAACTTTCGCGCGGCTAATGCATCTGGAATAATCACATTAGTGGCGCGCCAGATTCCATCCGAGGCCGTGTTCGAGGCGCTCGGCAAAATCAAATACCCCGGTTACTCCGCCGATATTCTGACTCTCGGGATCGTCGAGGATGTGCAGCCGACGCAAAATGGCGGCTACGCGATTCTGCTGCGGCAGGCCTCCGAGAACGACGACGTGATGAAGAAGCTCGCCGAGAGCGTTCATCACACGATCTCGCACGACCTTGGCGTGCCGAGCGTCGAGCTGCGCGTGCGGCGTATCGAGGCGGAGCTCGGCGAGAAGACCGGGCGGGTCCGCCTCGAAGGCACGAAGTATATCGTCGCCGTCGGGAGCGGAAAGGGAGGAGTCGGCAAATCGACCGTCGCGGCGAACCTTGCCGCGGCGCTCGCGCAGCTTGGCATGAGTGTCGGCCTGCTCGACGCCGATATCTACGGGCCCTCGATTCCGATGATGTACGGCACCGGCGACGAGCGGCCCAAGTCCGCGGGCGGCAACACGTTCTTTCCGATCGAGAAGTACGGCGTGAAGATGATCTCGATCGGATTTTTTCTGACCGACAAGGCGCCCGTGATCTGGCGAGGTCCGATGGTGATGGGCGCGGTGCGCCAGTTCCTCAAGGATACGCTCTGGGGCACGCAGGATTTCCTGATCGTTGATTTGCCTCCCGGCACTGGCGATGCGCAGCTCACGCTCGCGCAGCAGGTGGCGCTCGACGGCGCCGTGATCGTTACGACGCCGCAGGATGTCGCGCTGCTCGACGCGACGCGCGCGGTCAAGATGTTCCGCCAGGTGCATTGCCCGCTGCTCGGCGTGGTTGAGAACATGAGCTACTTCATCTGCCCCGATTGCGGCGAGCGCGACGAGCTGTTCGGTCACGGCGGTGGCGAGAAAATGGCGGCGCAGGAAGGGACTGAGCTGCTCTCAAAGATTCCGATCTATCCCGAAGTGCGCGAGGCTGGTGACAAAGGGACGCCAATCGTCGTCGCCAACCCGAAGCATCCCGCAAGCCAGGCCTACCTCGAACTCGCGCGCAGAATCGTCGCGGAGATGCCGGAGTGACGAGGCCGCATACTTGCCCGGCTTTGGACGCGCCGATACTCTTGTCGCTTAACGTTAGTTCCTTCACGCGGACAGAGGGCCGCGTCGATTAGTAAATCCAGTTACGGAGTTTCTTTGCGATGTCGACCTTGATCACCGACGAATGCATCAACTGTGGCGCTTGCGAGCCGGAGTGCCCCAACACCGCGATCTACGAAGGCGGGGCGCAGTGGGAACACAACGGCGAGATGCATCCCGCGGTCAAGGAAGACATTTATTACATCGCCGCTGCAAAATGTACCGAGTGCGTCGGATTCTTCGATCAGGAACAGTGCGCGGCGGTATGCCCCGTCGATTGCTGTATCCCCGATCCTGGCAATCCCGAAACCGAGGAAGCTCTGCTCGTCCGCGCGCGCGAGCTGCATCCCGATCAGACTTTTCCCGACGACGCGCCGTCGCGTTTCCGCAAGGCTTAAGCTCGCGAATTATCAAAAGTGCCGAACAATAAAGACACCGTTCGTATCGCTCCCGCCGAAGGCAAGCTCGGCGTTCTGCTGCCCGGGATGGGCGCCGTCACCACGACCTTCATCGCCGGGGTCGAGGCCGTCAAGCGCGGACTCGGCCAGCCGATCGGATCGCTGACGCAGCTCGCGACCGTGCGCCTCGGCAAGCGGACCGAAGCGCGTACCCCGAAAATCAAGGACTTTGTTCCGCTCGCGAAGCTCGAGGACCTGGAGTTCGGCGGATGGGACATCTACGAGGACAATGCCTACGAGGCCGCGCGCAAAGCCGCGGTTCTCGATCCCGCGCTCATCGAAAAAGTCCGCGAGCCGCTCGAGAAGCTTCATCCGATGGACGCCGTGTTCGACCAGGACTTCGTCCGGCGCATCAACGGCCCTAACGTGAAGGAAGCCGCGAACAAGATGGAAAAGGCCGAGATGTTGATGGACGACATCCGGCGTTTCAAGGAGCGCACCGGCGTCGCGCGGATGGTGATGGTGTGGTGCGGCTCGACTGAAGTGTTCCATCGACCGGCTGACGTGCATCAGACGCTCAAGGCTTTCGAGGCGGGGCTCGCCAAGAACGATCCGCGTATCGCGCCGAGTCAGATTTACGCGTACGCCGCACTCAAGATGGGCGTGCCGCACGCCAACGGCGCACCGAATCTCACGACCGATACTCCTGCGCTCCAGGAACTCGCGCGCGAGCGCAATCTCCCCGTCTGCGGCAAGGACTTCAAGACCGGGCAGACCTTCATGAAGACGCTGATCGCGCCGGGGCTCAAGGCCCGCATGCTCGGGATGTCGGGATGGTACTCGACCAATATCCTGGGCAATCGCGACGGCGAAGTGCTCGACGATCCCGGCTCATTCAAGTCGAAGGAAGAGACCAAGCTCTCGGTACTCGATCAGATCCTGCAGCCGGAACTGCATCCCGAGCTCTACGGCAACGTTTTCCACACCGTGCGCATCAACTATTACCCGCCGCGCGGCGACGCCAAGGAAGGCTGGGACAATATCGATATCTTCGGATGGCTCGGCTATCCGATGCAGATCAAGATTAACTTTCTGTGTCGCGATTCGATCCTCGCCGCGCCGCTCGTGCTCGACCTGGTGCTGTTCCTCGACCTGGCGCATCGCGCCGGCATGCGCGGCATCCAGGAATGGCTGTCGTTCTACTTCAAAGGCCCGATGCACGCGCCGAAGCTGTATCCGGAGCACGACATTTTCATCCAACTGATGAAGCTCAAGAACACGCTACGCTGGATGCGCGGCGAAGATCTGATCACGCACCTCGGCCTCGAATACTATGACTAGCTGTCAGCAGTCCGCTTGCGCGACAGCAATACGCGCTGCGGATTAAGTTCGATCACGTAGCCATCTGGGTCTTCGACGTAGGCGTAGCGCTCGACTATCGAATCGACTTCGTCTTGAGCGCGGCGTCTCAGCCGTCCGCCGGCGCGTTCAATGGCGGCGATCGCGTCATCAAGGTCGTCATCCGTCAACAGCGTAAAGCCGAAGTGGTTCACTCCGCCAGGACCGATTGGTTCGCCAGGAACCTGGCTCAGCGCGATCAAATCCTGCGCACCTGGCGTGCTTAGCACGAGCTGTCTGCCCCACGTATGCTTGCCCATTGGGCCTTCGTAATCGTGCAGTACTTCGAGCCCGAATACCTCGCTGTAGAATCGCTTTGAGCGTTCGATATCGGAGACATTCAGGTTGATATGCGAAAGACCGCGAGTGCGAACCATGGCAGGCCTCCTTTATTTCACCGCAATCTAATTAGGCATATATCTAATTAGGCGCACCTCGAAATTCAAGCGGCCACATGTACTCGAATCGGTAGACATGCGAGGCTTTTTGCCGTGACCACCGACCAGGAAATCGCGCTTTCGATCGTTATCAGCCTCGGCGTTATCGTTTTGCTCGCGGGGTTGGGCGCGACGGTGATCATCGCGATCGGATGGAGCGAGCGCGAAGCGAATAACGTTGGCGAAGCAGCCGCTGGGCTCCCGCCGGGAATCCTCATCAAGCGCGCGCTCGCTCGCATGTGTCCGATATGCGGGCGCGGCGCGATGTTCAGCTCATACCTTGAAATGCGAAAGCTCTGTCCCGCTTGCGGCGCGCAATTCTGGAAGAACGAAGGCGAGTGGGTAGGCCCGGCAGTAATTGACTATTCGATCGCCGCCGCGGCTGCAGTCATCACGTGGACCGTATTCGTATTCGTGGGAGCAAACTGGATTCTGCAGCTAGCGTTGCCAGTTGCGGCGGCCTTCGCGTCAGCTATCGCCGCGATCCCATGGACGCGCAGCCTTTGGACGCTATTTCTCTTCCTAAACGGCGAAATGGGCCCGCGCCAAGAGGAATCTACGCCGTCACTTCCGAAGTAGAGCGTTACTCAGTGGCTACTGCCGCCTCGATGATAACTGACTAATTCGAAGTTCAGCTGCTGTGGCGACGAAGATTGCACTTTGACAAAGAATCCCACCTCGGGCACATACCATGAAGTCGTCCTGATGTCGGGACCGTGTCGCGCGTCGATGCGATAGGCCTGGAAAGTCCCTGCGGGGACAGTCACCTGTTCGATTCCCATCACGGTGCCGCTGCCGGTTTGCTGAATGAACTCACCACCCGCGGTTGATTGACCGTAACGTGCAGTCCACGTCTTGCCGACTTGCAGGGGGAACTGGGCACTTTGGTCGCAGGGCTGGAAACGTGTGGTGATGTTGTTGTCCTGAAACTGGGTCGCGCACATTTGCGCATCGAGGACGAGAGTCATAGCTCCGGCGTCTAATTGCGGGGTCTGCTTGCTCGCAAAGACCAGCGAATCGCCGTCGTGCTTTACGATCAGATCGAGGTCGGCGGGAAGCTGAAGGCCAGACGCAGTATCGGGAGCGAGGCGAATCGCGAAGTCATCGCCATCATTGAGCGATGGTGCGTTGACCGCCGGTCTGCTCGCGGCCTGCGGCGCGGCCGCCGCCGGCGCGCTCGTCCCCGCGGACGGAGCCGCAGCCTGCTGCCCGCCGCAGCCTGCGCCCACAATCGCGATCGCAACCAGCATCGAGGTCAGTGATGTGCGCACGAAACCCTCCCCACGAGATCAACGAAATGTATGCGCCGCTTATACTGCCGCCCCGCCGCACAATTCAACTGGTCTCAGTCAAGCCGTTTTTTCAGGAAATGATGCGCATGTCCGAGTGGATGATTCTCGAGCACGCCGAAGGTCTCGTATCCGAGGCGCTCGTAGAGCGAGAGCGCGCGCCGGTTGAAGGTGTCGAGATAGGCGCTGCGGCATCCGGCTTCGCCCGCGAGCCGCTCGATCGCGTTCATCAATCGCGTCGCCTGCCCATTTCCCCTAAGCGGCTGATCGACCCAGAGGATTCCGATAAACAACCAGTCACCCCAGAGATTGCCCATCGCTCCGCCGACGATCTCGCCGTCGTCATTGCGCACGAAAACGTTGGCGAGCGACCATGACTGCTCGGGCCGACCGATCGCGCCCGCGGCATGAGTCTGTATTCCGCGTCGAATCGTTGCTTCGGTGTCAGCGGAAACATAGGGCTCCATCGCGATCGTTTCGCGGCTCGCGCGCCGCTCCGTCACCGAAGGTGCGCTCCGCAGATCCTTCGCGAGCCAGTACCGGGAATGGCCTTTGACCGGATGCTCGGGCAGTTCGGCGAAAATGCGGTAGCCGCGCTTTTCATACAGCGGGCGCGCCTCGTAGCTGGCCGTTGTCAGAAACGCACCGACGCATTGGCGGCTGAGTGCGTAGTTCTCCGCCGCAGTCATCAGATCGCTGGCGAGGCCGCGGCCACGCGCGCGCCGGTCTACCCACAGCGACCAGACATGAAGCCATCCGCCAACGACGTTACCGAGGACACCGCCGATGACGGCACTGTGCTCGTCGCGGCTGACGACTCCGACACGCCGGTACTCGTCGAGGCCGATCGTCGCAATGTTGTAATGATGCAGCCCGCGCTCAACCGTCTCGACCCATTCGCGAGGCGGATTCGGCTCGACGACGATCTCAGGCTCTTTCATTGGCGTCCCCCCCTTTGGAATGACAAATGGCCTACGCAGTGCGAGCCTGATCCTGTAGATCGAACACTCGTTAGGATCAATAATCCGTTGATTGGACGCGACCGCTGCGAGCGGCGCGAACAAAGCTTAAGGAGCGATACCGATGGCCGATCTCGAATCCTTCCGGACCGAAACTCGTGCGTGGCTCGAAGCGAATTGTCCGCCCGAAATGCGCCAACCGCTACGCGGCGAAGAAGACACGTGCTGGGGCGGACGCAAGTGGAAATTCCAGTCCGAGGCGCAGCGCCAATGGCTCGAGCGCATGGCCGCCAAAGGCTGGACCGTGCCCGAATGGCCGCGCGAGTACGGCGGCGGCGGACTCTCTCGCGAGGAAACCAAGATCCTGCGCGAGGAGATGCGCAAGCTCGGCTGCCGTTCGCCCCTCGACAGCTTCGGCATCTGGATGCTCGGCCCGGCGCTCCTGAAATACGGTAACGAGGAGCAGAAGCGCGAGCATCTGCCGAAAATCGCGCGTGGCGAAATCCGCTGGTGCCAGGGCTATTCGGAACCCGGCTCCGGCTCCGACCTCGCCTCGCTCCAGACCCGCGCCGAGGACAAGGGCGATCAGTATCTCGTCAACGGCTCGAAAATCTGGACCTCGTACGCCGACAAGGCCGACTGGATTTTCTGCCTCGTGCGCACCGATCCCAAAGCGCCCAAGCACGAGGGAATCAGCTTCATCCTTTTCGACATGCAAAGCCCCGGCGTCACGACCGCGCCGATCACGCTCATCTCGGGCAACTCGCCCTTTTGCCAGACGTTCTTCGAAGATGTCGTAGTGCCGAAGGCGAATCTCGTCGGCACCCTCAACAAGGGATGGGATGTCGCGAAGTTCCTGCTCACGCATGAGCGCGACATGATCGGCGGTATGGGCGGCAACACCGGCGAGACCCGCACGCTCGGCCAGGTCGCGACGGATTCGATCGGCCTCGAAAACGGCGTCCTCGCCGACACGAACCTGCGCGCGCAGATCGCCGCGCTCGATATCGACGCGTGGGCGTTTCGCCTCACGATGGATCGCGTCGGCGACCTGATGAAATCCGGCAAGGCCAACGGCGCCGTCTCGTCACTCCTGAAATATTACGGCACCGAGCTCAACAAGCGCCGCCAGGAGCTGATCATGTCGGCCGGCGGTTCTGACGCTCTGGAATGGGAAGGCGAGCACTCGCACGAAGGGCGCGCGGCGCGTGCGTGGCTGCGCTCCAAGGCCAATTCGATCGAGGGCGGCACCAGCGAGGTTCAGCTCAACATCATCGCCAAGCGGCTTTTGAATCTGCCCGGCGCGTAAACAATCTGACAGGAAACTAGAAACACGTAGATGGCACTCGTTCTGACTGACGAACAATCGATGCTCCGCGATACGACGCGGGGTTTTCTCTCCAAGAACGCTCCGATCGCGCACTTGCGGCAGCTGCGCGACAGCCACGATCGCGAGGGCTTCTCGCGCCCGCTGTGGAAGGAATTCGCGGGCAATGGATGGGCCGGGATTCTCATTCCCGAAGCTCACGGCGGACTCGGCCTCGGCCACGTCGAAGCCGGAATCGTGATGGAAGAGCTCGGGCACACGCTGACGCCGTCGCCGTTTTTCGCGACCGCGATCGTTGCGGCGAGCGCAATCGCGCGCGGCGGCAGCGATGCGCAGAAGAGCAAGTATCTGCCGAAGATCGCGAGCGGCGAATTGATCGCGACGCTCGCGATCGACGAAACGCCCAAGCATCGGCCGGAAAAGGTCGCGCTAGGCGCGGCGCCGGCCTCCAACGGCTTCACCCTCACCGGCGCGAAGAGCTTCGTCGTCGATGGGCACGTCGCCGACCTGATTATCGTAGCGGCGCGAACCTCCGGTGCTCCCGCTGAGACTCGCGGCATCACGCTTTTCGCAATCGATGCGAAGAGCCATGGGATTCACGTTGAGCGCACTTTCGCCGTCGATAATCACAATGTCGCGCGGATCGTGTTCGACAAAACGCCCGCTCCTCGTGAAGCAATAGTCGGCGAAGTAGACAACGGTTGGAGTGTCCTCGACGGCACGCTCAACGTCGGCCGCGCCGCGCTCGCGGCGGAGCTGCTGGGCGCTGGTGACGAGGCATTCGGCCGCACTGTGACCTATCTCAAAGAGCGCAAACAATTCGGCAAGCTGATCGGCGAATTCCAGGGCCTGCAGCATCGCGCCGCGCATCTTTATTGCGAGCTCGAAGTTGCGCGCTCGGCCGTGCTGAAGGCGCTGCAGACGCTCGATGAATCGTTCGCCAATGCGGGCGCGATAGTTTCGGTCGCCAAGGCCAAGGCGGGACAGGCCGCGACCCTCGCGGCGCAGGAAGGAATCCAGATGCACGGCGGAATCGGGATGACTGACGAGTTCGATATCGGATTTTTCCTGAAGCGCGTGCGCGTATTGCAGGAGCTGTTCGGCGATTCGAACTTTCACGCCGATCGAATCGCGCGCCTGGGCCGCTACTAACTAGTAAGTCGAAAATATTACGGGCCGGGACTGCGTTAGCAGACCCGGCCCGGTGGAGAGACAGTCATCGGCAGAAGCAACCGTTGCTATTTGCTCGGTGACTGCGGAAAACGGCCTTAGGCCGGTTTCGTCGCAAGTATAGTTTCCTTTCCCCGCTTCTTCGAGTTCATGCTGAAATAGACCGCGCCATAGGTGCCCCACAGAATCGCGATACCGACGGCGATCAGCGGTTCCTTCACGCTGCCGAGACCCTCGATCGGTCCAATGACGTAGAACGCCATGCAAGCGAGGTTGGCGAGCGCGCCAAACACAGGCACCACCATATGCTTGAAGCCCGAGAACTCATGATGCTCGCGGAAGGCCACGATGCAGATGATATTGGTCAGGCCGTACAGCATGAATGTTCCGAAGTTGGAAACCAAGGTTACCAGTGCCAGGCCGTTGGGCAACGAAGATAGCCCCGCGTTCGAGCTCATGCCGATCGCATACCAGAGATTATGCGGCAGGGCGGCGATGGTCTTATCGTCGGGCGCCGCAGAACCAGCAAAGAAGAACAGGGCGGCATACGCGCCGATCACCGCTGAAATCGTTGCCAGCACCCAGATGGCGCGATGCGGGGTGAGGTTCTCGCCGTGCAGCAGTCCGAAGTGCTCCGGCACTTCCTCGTCGCGGCCCATCGCAAACGTCACGCGCGCGCCGGTGTTGATACAGCTAAGGGTCGTACCGATCAACGCGAGAAATACAGTCAAGGCCTCGATCAACATAAAGGCCTGACCGTGGCCGCCGAGCAGCGTATTGCCGATGATCACCATCATGTCGCCAATCGGCGCCGCGGAGCCTTTGGCATCGGCGAGGCTGTAGGCGTTATTCATGAAGTAGTTGGCGGCAAAGTATTCGATCAGATACATGAACAGGCACTGGATCGTGATCGAAAGGAGCACGCCGCGGGGAATATCTTTCTTGGGATTCCTGGCTTCTTCGCCGAGTGAAGTAATTGACTCGAATCCGACCAGGAGCAGAATCGCCACCGTCGCTTGCAGCATTACCCAGTTCAGATTATGCGGTGCGACAACTGAGAATGCCGAGGTATGCGCCGGCGTGTCGCCGGTGAATGCGTAGTGCAGAACCTTCTTTGTGCCATCGAGCGCCATGCCCATCGAGCCCTCGGGATGGCCGAGGCGGTAAGAGATCGCAAGCGCGGAGAAGAAGAGCAGTGCAATGATCTGGACCACGTTGATTCCGAGATTGACCATCGTCGAACCGACCACACCACGGTACGCAATGTATGAGATCGCGTACGACGCGATAATGGCGATAAAGGCCATGAACACCGGACCCGGAATACTTGAATTCATTAGATTCGGGTTGAGTGTGCCGACGATGTAGCCAATCATGACGCCGATCGTCGCCGCCATCACTCCCGGGTATACCCAGTAGTAAAGATGAGAAGCCCAGCCAGTAACGAATTTGGCTATACGGGCAAAACGATAAGCATTAGTCTTGGTCAGGAATGCCTGCTCGGCGAAGAGGTATGAACTCCCTGCACCGGGATAGAGCTTGGCGAGCTCGGAGTAGGAAATCGCAGTAGCATATGCGAGCACGATCGCCGCGAATATTCCGAACCACATCGCCATGCCGGAGGGAAATGCGTATCCCGCCTGAATGACGAATGTGATCCACAGAAACGCGCCGGGCGCGATTAGCGCCATCGCGTTTACCGTCACCCCGGTAAGTCCCAGGGTGGGGACCATTTTCTTTTCAGTTGCCTCGGCCATATTTGATAGTTTCCTCCTCAGGTCGCGCGTGCCTGACTGTTTGGTATCGTCGGATCAACCCTCCGATGCGTTCGGAGCCCATCAGCAGAAAACATGCCGTGCATGATGCAACGAGCTAGTCGGCATCAGCCGATTTTCGGAGCGTTGCAATCCGAACTGAGAGGGAGGGGTATGCCATTTCAAAATGCATTTGCTGTGTCGTGTTGCCTTACGAGTGCAATGCAGTCTGCATTTTATGGCAGCGAAAGTCGGCCGGAGGTGCGACAGGTTGCAGCAAGTCACCGTCGCGCAGGTTCAGCCTGAAATCGTGCCGCTCGAATAGGCAGAGCCCGCGTAAAGGGCAGGTACGCGCCTATCGATTCAGCAGCTAATTGGAATTTGCAGTTGGCTTCGAGACGGCCGCGATTCAATCATCAATGGCGCGCGACGCAGTTCATCAAAATGAGCTTTGAAGATGCAGTCCTAAAAGCTCGCGCGAGCCGCGGGAAGATCTGATCATAGTAAATGTCGATTGCGAACCCGGCCGCTTGCACTCGCAGGATTGTCGAGCCCGGTGCTGCCCTGTACCCGGTGCCGGGAGAAATCGCCGAGCGCATAGCCGACGAAGAGGCGGAAGTTGGGCCTCATTTGGTTTTCGAGCGAGAAGAGAAACGCGCCTTGGCTCCTGCTCGAGCTTTTCGGCCTGCCGGGCTCCAGCGTCAGTTCGTTGCCGGGATCGACGTCTTGCGTGATCATCTGGTCGAAAGAAGTTGCGCTGTCCAACCTGGGCCTGCGCGCGGGTTGCGATCGCAATGAGCGCTGCAGCGACGACCGCAATGAAGGTCGCAAGAGCGGCGCAGGGCGCCTAAACACAACTATTTGTATAAGTATTGTTACCGTGAGGCTCAGATGAAGCCGGCGCGCCGCGTTAGGTTCGGGCGGGATCCGCCACTTGGTGGGGTGTGCGCTCGTATGCAGGGTGCGCTAGATTCGCTGGCCGAGAGGAAGTTCCCATGCGACTTGGAATCACGATTCCGCACGAGCCGTTTCAGAATCCGCACCTGGCCGATCTCGTTCGCACCGCCGAACGCTGCGGCTATACCGATGCGTGGTCTTACGAATCGTTTGGCGCCGACGCATTCAGCCCGATCGCGGCGGCCTCGATGGTGAGCACGAAGCTGCGCTTCGGCACCGCGATCGTGCCGGTATTTTCGCGGCCCGCGCCACTGATCGCGATGTCGGCGATCACGACCAATCAGATCTCCGGCGGCCGTTTCATCCTGGGCCTTGGCATCTCGACGCCGAACATCATGCAAGGCTGGATGGGCGTGCCGTTTCGCAAGCCCGTCACGATGATGAAGGAGACGGTGCAGGCGCTGCGCGCGATCTTTCGCGGCGAGAAGGTCACGCTCAACGGTCAGATGGTCCACATCAACGGATTCAAGATCGATATTCCGTTCGAGCAGCCGCCCCCGATCTATATCGGTGCGCAGGGCTCGCTGATGCTGCGGCTCGCGGGCGAGATCGGCGACGGGCTGATTGTCAACTTCATCACGCCCGAGACTCTCCCCGCGATGCTCGAGCATACGCGCGAGGGGATGCGCGCGACGGGCAAGGATCCCGCCACGCTCGACGTCGCATGCCGGATCATCGTCGCGCTCGACGAGGATGAAGGCACGGTGCGAACGCTGTTCAAGCGCTCGCTGACCGCCTACGTGACGGTGCCGCAGTACAACAAGTTCTTCCGCGAGATCGGTTTTGAAAATGAAGCCGGCACTGCAATCGAGGCGTGGAACGCCGGCGATCGCAAGAAAGCGCTCGAATCAGTGACCGATGCGATGGTCGAGAAGATTTTCGTCTTCGGCAACGCCGCGCAATGCAAGCGCCGGCTCGACGATTACGCGCGGGGCGGTATCACGACGACGGCCCTGCAATTCTCGTCGTTCGCATCGACGCCGGATGAGCGCGCCAGAAGGATTTTGAGCGCGATCGAAAAGCTCGCGGCCGCTTACTAATCGAGAAAAAGAAGAGGGCGCCTCGCCGGGAGGATGACGAGGCGCCTGTTTCGCGCATCGGGGCTGGAGCGATGCGCTACCGAATGAATGGCGCCAGCATCGAGCCGAGCCCGTTGTTAGCGTAGGCGCCGTTTCTGTAATTTCCGTTGTAGCCGGAGGGCCGGCCATACGCATTGTAGGCGTTGGCGCTCGCGAAACCGCCGTTACCGTTGTACCCGGTGTTGTAACGATTATAGCTGGTGGGAGCGGTATACCCGCGATTCGGCATGAAGTTCTGCGTCAAGCCGATGTTGCCGGCACCTGGGCCGCAGGCCGCGCCGCCGCCATTTTGATAGATGAGCTTGTTGGTGTATTCGAGCTGCGTGTTGAGCCGATGCGCATCGTTCCAGTTCCGCGCGTAGCTCTCCTGCGCGATCTGGTTGTTGAGCAATCCGCGCATCTGCATCAAGTGTTGCATGCCGGGACCGCATCCGGGCGCCCCCGCGCCATAGGGTGCGCTTGAATAGCCGGCGTAAGCCGGCGCGCCGTAACCGCCGAATGCCGGGGCCGCATAGCCACCGTAAACCGGCGCCCCATAGCCACCGTACGCCGGCGCCGAGTAGCCGCCGCCGTAGGCGGGCGCCGAATAGCCGCGATATCCAGGATTATAGACCGGTGCGTATCCGTTCGGAGAGTAATTGGGCCGCGCTGAATTGTAGACATTGGGCGCCTGACCCTTATGATTCCAGCCGTTCTCGTGCTTGCCCCACTTCGCGAAATCGTGATGCCAGTGATGGTGGTAATCGTCCGCCAGAGCACTCATCGGCAGACCGAGCATCATGGCAATCCCCACTATCGTTACCGCAGCCAGCCGCTTCGACCTCATCGTCAAGTCCTCCTGCGGCTTCGCCGAGCATCAACTGATCATCGCTGTGATCGTGAAATTGCTCTGGTCTACGAAGCAGCGCTGATTTGAGTACGAATACGCGCGAGGCTGGTTACATCGGCGTCCTCATACTCCATACAAGAGGAAGAAATTCGAGATGATTCGCGGATTCCAATCGATGACGTAAAAGAAAAGAGGCTGCAGCGGGGAGGCACGGAGGCGCTGCAGCCTGAGGAGATCGGCAGTTGAGGCCTAGTGCATGAAGCCTTGGAGGAGCGGACCCAGCATCGATGTCAGCGGGCTGCCGGCTGCACCGTTGGCGTTGGTTCCCGGAGCTGCACCAGTTGCGCCGTTCTGGCCTCCCATCAGCGCGCCGAGCAAGGAGCCAGCCCCGCTCGGGGATTGGCCGGCGCCATTCGCTGCACCGTATCCTTGCGCACCGTAGCCTTGCGGTGCGCCATATCCCTGCGAAGCGCCGCCATTGCCCTGAGCCATGTACTGTTGTGGAGATCCATACGGCCCGGAGGACGGCTGATTCTGCGAATAGCCGCTGCCGGTTGACGAGCATCCGTTCGGACCGAGCTGGCCGATTTGCTGGTTGACGGAATCGAGCTGCGAGGCGAGTTCATGAGCGCTGCTGTAGTCGTGGTAATAGTCGGCCTGCGAAATCTGGTTGTTGAGGTCCTCGCGCTCCTGCATCAGTTGCGCGAATTGCGGATTGCTGGCGCATCCGCCACCGCCGCCCGAGGCGTATGACCCGCCGCCCCCGTAGCCGCCGAAGTTCTGTGCCAGCGCCGCAGCCGGGATCGCGAACATGAACGCCGCGCCAACAATCGCCATCAGAAATCGCCGCGTCATGAACTGATACCTCCCGCGCATAGAGCCTCGATCGAATCGCTCCAATAACCAATACGATGCGCGCGCGATCCGCGTTTCATCGAAATCGCGCTAGCGATGGCAAAGTTCTGAATAGCTCGAATCGGCGACAGGTTCAGACAAAGGTGCGGCGCGCGAGCCAGTACATCACGGCCCCCGCGACCGCATAGACTGCGATTCCTTCGATCAGGCTGAAACCGCTGGTCATGAGGAAGAGACCGAGCACGAGGGCGGTCGCGACGATGGCCACGACCTGTTCGGTGCGGCGCTCGCGAGCGCGGACCTTGGCGACGTGCTCGGTGATCGCGGCGCCGCAGTTGGGGCATACGCCACCGCGCTTGACGACCAGGTCGGCGTCGCACTCGGGGCATTCGATTTTGGTCCGCAGCGGCATCGTTCCCGCAAGTCATCTGACCTCAGACGAGGCTCGATCTCAATCCCTATCAAGTAAGCTCTTCCCTCGCACAACCCGCCGTGTTAGACGGTTTGACCAGTTTATTTTAATCGGTCATCTGGTCATGACCGGAGGGAGCATCATCATGGCGGACGCAAAAGCATTGTCGGGCAAGACCGCGATCGTTACCGGCGCGTCGAGCGGCATCGGCCGCGCAATCGCACTCAGAGTGGGCGAGGCGGGCGCGCACGTCTTCGTCGCCGGGCGCAACAAGTCCTCGCTCGATGCGATCGCGCGCGAGATCGGCGAGCGCGGCGGTAAAGCGAGCACGCAGGCGTTCGATATTCGCGACGTTAAGGCGTTGCAGAATTTCATCGCCGGCGCGGCCAAGGATTCGGGCGGGCTCGATATCATGGTCAACAACGCGGGCCTCGAGTTTCCGAGTTCGATTATCGAAGGCGATCCGGATCGCTGGCGCGAGATGCTCGAAGTCAATGTACTGTCGCTGCTCGTGGGCTCGCAGGCAGCGATTCGTGCGATGCGCGCTTGCGGGGCCCAGGGGCACATCGTAAATATTTCGTCCGTGGCGGGACGCAGCGAGGCCTCGGGCGTGTACGGCTCGACCAAGTGGGCGGTGAACTCGATCGCGACGTCGCTGCGCAAGGAGCTGGAAGGCGATACGATTCGAGTCGTGAACATCATGCCGGGAGCGGTCGCCACCAACTTCGCGCGCAACTTCCCGCCCGAGTTCGTGCAGGGAATCGTCAGCTCGCTCGGTCTCCAGGCGGACTTCAAGCCGGGCGAGCAGATGCCGGCCGAGCTGCTCGACCAGGTCGCCAAGGCGGGCAAGCTGTTTCTCGCCGCCGCCGACGATATCGCGCGCGCCGTGCTCTATGCGGTCACGCAGCCGATTGAGCTCAACGTTTTCGAAATGGTCGTGAGACCGCAGAGGCAGTTGCAACTTCCATCATGATCAAACACGAGCGGGGTGCGCCGGAAGCCAAGCGCGCAGCGATCCTCGATGCCGCGCAGAAACTCTTCAGCCGGTACGGCTACCGGCGCACCTCGATCGACGACATCGCACGCGAGGCGGAAATCGCCAAGGGCACGGTGTATCTCAGCTTCAAGAGCAAGGAAGAAATCTTTCGCGCGCTGTGCGAGAGCATGTGCGTGCGAGTGCAGGCCGAGGCCGCGCGCGCATCCGCGATGGAAGCGCCGATCGAACGACGCCTTGCGGCGATCCTCGAAGCCAAGTACGGATTCTATTTCGACCTGGTGCAGCGCTCGCCGCATGCGGCCGAGCTGATGGACTCGAAGAACCGGCTCTCCGAAGACATCTTCACGCCGGCCGATCGCAAGTACGCGAAGACCCTGCGCGACACGATCGAAACGGCGGCGCGCCGCGGCGAAATCGATCCCGCCCGCGCTGGCCTCGACGCGGCAGGCGTCGCGGAGCTGCTGTCGGCATCAGCAACCGGGATCGAGAAAACCGCCAATGCGCCCGCAACGTTCCATCGCAGATTGCGCGATTTAGCCCGTATGACTACGGCCGCACTCACCTCGCGCGCGGCAGAAGCATCTCCCAAGTAGCATTCTGAGATAACCTCGCTCGCACAGCGGGAGAGGTTGTTTCAGAAGTGAGAGGCCGACTAACGGCTCGCGCCTTCTTTTGAGAATTGAGGCCACGGCGCAGCTTGAGATCGCATTCGAGCGCCGGCGCTATCGCGCGCGGTCGCTGATTAACGCGGCCCTCTCCCTTTGTGGGAGAGGGCTTTATGCGCAATCCAGTGGTCGAAAAGTGACTGCGCGCTAGCCGTGCTTGCGCATCTTGTGTGCTGCGGCTGCCGGGTGCGGACGATGCCGTTCGTCGCGGCGCGGAAGATGCGTCGCGACGGGCACGATCTTCACCGCGGGCGCCGCGGGCTTTTGCGCGACGAATACTGCCGCCGGCGCAGGCGTCGCTGCCTCTTGCGCGGCGACCGCCATCGCCCGCGCGGCTTCTTCAGCCATAGCGGCGCGGCGGCGCTCGATGAGCGCGAGGCGGTTTTCCTTCCAGCGCTTCAATCCGCTGCGCATGTATTCCGGGTTGATGTCGAGCATGTCGCAGACGTTGTCGAACGAGAACACCCAGCGCTTGTCCTCGTGATTGATCCATTCCTCGGCGTCGCGGAACAGACGCTGGCCCTTGTTGGTGCTGGCCTCGATGCACTTCATAAAGCACTCGATCGCGTCTTCCAACACGCTCAGAATCAGGCGCTTCTCGCCTTCGAGGAGATGCTTCTTGCGCATCGCCTCGAAGTATTGAATTGGCAAAAGGGTGTCTGGCTCGAACAGAGCCGGCAACCTTTCGTCCAGGGTTTCCTTTTCCTGCATCTTCTCTCCCCGATCCGTCGTCCTCAAGCTATTCTCATCCACCGCCCCGCCCTCCTGATTTTACGGCTTAAACACGTGCAGGCCCCTGTGGCCTACTTTTCGACGTATTTACTCCGTGAATTATTCAGAATCGTCTTCGTTTTGTTCCTTGTAGATCTCGTGCCATGCCATCTGGATGGCCTCAAGCTTGCCTTCGGTCGATCCGTTGCGATCGTCATCGAATTCATCGAGATCGATCACCCACTGACGCAAATCGGTGAACCTGGCGTCGAGTGGATTAAGCCCGGGATGATTTTCCGCGAGCACTTCGGCGAGTTCTTCCGCCTGTTCCCACTTGAGTCCCATCGCGTTCCGATTCCTCCGTCAGGACAATTCCTCGACCGATTTCTTTTCGAGCGCGTCCTTGATAGCCGCGTCCATAATTCGTTGCGCGAACGGCGTGGTCAGCTCGTTCAGCTCTTCGACCAGTTTGGCGATTAGTTCGCGATCGGTGCCTTTACGTGCATCTTCCAACCGCCCCACCGCCTCCTCGATCCGCGCGCGCTCGTCGCTCGCGACCAGCCCTGCCCACTCGCCGAGTTGCTTGTGAAGTGCGCCAAGAATCTGCTCGGCGTCGTTGCGGGCCGTGATGAGCAGCCGCTCTTCGAGGTCCTGCTCACCCAGATCGATCGCCTCTTCGAGCATCCGTTCGATTTCTTCGTCGTCGAGCCCATAGCTCGGCTTAACGTCGACCGAATGCTCGCGCCCCGTGCGCTCGTCGCGCGCGTTTACGTTAAGTATCCCGTTTGCATCGATAAGGAAAGTTACTTCGATGCGCGGCAGCCCTGCTGGCTGGGACTCGATCGGGCCCAGCTTGAAGCGCGCGAGGCTACGGCAATCCTTAGCAAGCTCGCGCTCTCCTTGCAAAACATGAATATCGACGTGGGTCTGGTTATCCACAGCCGTCGTGAAGCCTTCAGCTACGCTGGTCGGAATAGTGGTATTGCGATGAATGATACGCTCCATTACGCCGCCCATCGTCTCGATCCCGAGCGACAGCGGGACGACATCGAGCAGGAGCATGTCACCCTGGGTGCCCATCAATACTCCTGCTTGCACTGCTGCCCCCAACGCCACCACTTCCTCAGGATCGAGCGAACTGAGCGGTTCGCGGCCAAAGAGGCGCCTCACCTGCTCGCGAACATAGGGCATTCGCGTCGAGCCACCGACCAATACTACGGCTTCGATAGCGGAAGGTTTCAGCTTGGCGTCGCTCAGCGCCATTTCGCAGCGCTTTAACGTGCGCGCGACGAACGGCTCGGCGAGTTTTTCAAGTGAACTGCGCGTCAGCAGCTTCTCGATACGATGGCCCGGGAGCTCGACGACGATCTTCGTCTCCGCGGCGTCGCTGAGGCGCTTCTTGGCGTCTTCGGCGGCGATTCGCGCGGTGTTCCACACGTGGCGCTCGACCTTGAGCGTCTCCGGCAGTTCGGTCGTGAGCCATTCGACGATAGCGCGATCGATATCGTCGCCGCCGAGATGCGTATCGCCGTTGGTCGCGAGGACCTCGAAAATTCCTTCCTTGATACTCAGGATCGATACGTCGAAGGTGCCGCCGCCGAAGTCATAGACAGCGACGTTGCCCGTCGCCATTTTACCGAGCCCGTACGCGAGCGACGCCGCAGTCGGCTCATTAACGAGGCGCACGACATCGAGGCCCGCGAGCCGGCCGGCATCCTTGGTTGCCTGGCGCTGGCCGTCGTTGAAATAGGCAGGGACAGTGATAACGACGCGCTCGACTTTTTCGCCGAGCGCTTTCTCGGCACGTTCCTTCAGCGCGCGCAGAATCTCGGCGGAGATCTGCGGCGGCGTGAAAGTGCGCTTGCCGATCTGGAATCGTACGACCGGGCCGCTGAGATCGGCGAAGGTGTAGCGCTGGCGATCCTCGGATGCGACCTCGTCGCCGCCGAGGCCCATGTAGCGCTTCACCGATCGAACCACGGCGCCGTATTCGCCGCCGGCAAAGCCAACCGCGCTCACGCGGCCATCTTTTTCGACGGTGAGATGCGGTTCCATTTCGATCGCCTTGGCGCCCACTTCAACTTTGCCGTCGGGCGCGATCGCGACCACCGAGGGCAGCAGCGCGGCGCTTGAGTCCGTCTCGCCTATCACCTTGGGTGCGGCGCCATCCATGATCGCGATCAGGCTGTTGGTGGTGCCGAGGTCGATACCGAAAATTCGTTCCATCGTTTACGCGGCCTTCGCGTTCTCCAACGCGCGGTCAACATCGCGGATCAGTGTGCGCAGGTATGCGATCTTCGAAAGGATCGCTTTCAGCTCCAAAGTCAGTTGTTTTGCGTCGTCCGGCTGGCTCGAATCCCAGCGCGCGAAATTCTTGTCGAGCTCGTCGAGCGACGACGCGACCATCAATTCGATTTCGTCGCGCCGCGTCGTGATTGCGCTGCGCGCGGCATCCGATTTGTCGGAATCGAGATCGGCAAGCTGCTCCTGAACATCGAAGACCAACTCGGCGAGATCAGGCGGCACCTGGTTGTTGTTGGTGCCGAGCTTTTCGCCATGCAATTCGAGCCAGTAAAGACCGCGAGTCACCGAATCGCGCAGCGTGCGATTCGCGCGGGTGAGCAGGGCGGTCGCGCGGAGGCTTGCGCTGCGCACGCGGGCGTTCTGCGATGCATATTTGTCAGGATGAATGCGGCGGCTCAGGTCGTGATACGTGCGCTCGAGCGCAGCGGGATCGACCACAAGCTTTTTCGGAAGGCCCAGCGCGGCGAACAGATCGGTCTCGGCGCCGAGCGGAGTGCCGCACTGTTCACATATCAATTGCGGCTGTTGCCGCCGCGCACATGACGGGCATTCGATCATTGGCTGGATAAATTCCCCGCATCGCCGCTACACGACGAACGATTCGCCGCATCCGCATGAGCGCTTGGCGTTGGGGTTGACGACCCGGAACCCGGCCGACATCAGCTCTTCGGCGTAGTCGAGCTCGGAACCGTTCAGATAGAGGAAGCTCTTCTTATCGACAATCAGCTTGGCGCCGTCGCGCTCGAAAATCTTGTCGCGCTCTTTGGCCGCGTCGATTTCCATCCGGTACTGAAGCCCGGAGCATCCGCCACCCACCACCTTCACGCGCAGTCCGGCGTCGTCGCCCTTTTCGGCAACGAGCTGCTTAATCTTGTGGACCGCGTTTTCTGACAGAGAGATCATCGCGCCTACCTGCTTTAGGCCTTGGCCTTTTCGGGCTCGGCTTCCACCACCTCACCCTTGCGCTTCTTCCAGTCGGTGATCGCAGCCTTGATCGCATCTTCGGCCAGCACCGAGCAATGGATCTTCACCGGGGGCAGGTTGAGTTCCTGCACGATGACGGTGTTCTTGATTGCCATCGCCTCGTCGATCTTCTTGCCTTTGACGAGCTCGGTGACGTAGCTCGAGCTTGCGATCGCGCTGCCGCAGCCAAAGGTCTTGAACTTCGCGTCTTCGATCACGCCGCTGTCGCTGATCTTGAGCTGCAGCTTCATCACGTCGCCGCATTCGGGCGCACCGACGACACCGGTGCCGACGTTGGGATCGTCCTTGGCGAACGAGCCGACGTTGCGCGGATTGTTATAGTGGTCGAGAACCTTATCCGAGTAAGCCATGATTCCTCCGCGATCGCGTCGCGCTTAAGACTTCCAGTTGACCGACTTGAGGTCGATCCCTTCCTTCGCCATCTCGTACAGCGGCGACATTTCGCGCAGCCGCTTCACTTCCCGAGATACGCGATCAGTTACGTACTCAACTTCCTCTTCGGTATTAAAGCGCCCGACGCCGAAGCGAATCGAGCTATGCGCCAGCTCGTCGTCGATACCGAGCGCACGAATCACGTAGGACGGTTCGAGCGTCGCCGACGTGCACGCCGAGCCGGAGCTCACCGCGACATCGTTGATTCCCATCAAGAGCGACTCGCCTTCGACATACGCAAAGCTGACGTTGAGGTTGCCAGGCAGCCGCTCCGTCGGATGGCCATTCAAATAGATTTCGTCGAGCCGCTCGAAGAGCCCCGCGCGCAGCTTGTCGCGCAGGTCGCGCATCCGCGCGATCTCCTCGGCCATTTCCTTGCCGGCGATCTCGCACGCCGCGCCGAATCCCACGATACCGGTGACGTTCAGCGTGCCCGAGCGCATCCCGCGCTCATGGCCGCCGCCATCGATAATCGGCGTGAGGCGCACGCGCGGTCCCTTCGAGCGCACCCATAGCGCGCCGCATCCCTTGGGGCCGTAAAGCTTATGCGCTGTCATCGCGAGCAGATCGACGCCCGCCTTTTCGGCATCAACGGGAATGTGGCCGATTGCCTGGACCGCATCGCAGTGGAAGATGACGCCCTTTTCCTTGGCGATCTTGCCGATCTCGGCCACGGGGTGAATCGTGCCGACCTCGTTGTTAGCCCACATGATCGAGATAAGGACGGTCTTATCGGTGATCGCGTTGCGCACGTCGTCGGGATTCACCATCCCGTACTTGTCAACCGGCAGATAAGTGACCGTCGCCTTGCCGGCACGCTCGAGCGCGCGGCAACTGTCGAGGACCGCCTTGTGCTCGGTGACGCACGTGATGATGTGGTTGCCTTTGTCCTTGTAGAACTCGACGACGCCCTTGATCGCGAGGTTGTCGGATTCGGTGGCGCCGCTCGTGAAAATGATTTCCTTCGACTTGCCACCGATGAGAGCAGCGATCTGGTCGCGGGCGCGACCGACGCCTTCCTCGGCTTCCCAGCCGAAGCTGTGATTACGGCTGGCGGCATTGCCGAACTTCTCGGTGAAGTAGGGGAGCATCGCTTCGAGCACACGGGGATCCATGCGCGTCGTAGCGTGATTGTCCATGTAAATCGGCGTCTTCAACATCGCGTCCTAAGCCACAGTCGGCCCCGAAGGGCTCGGGAAAATTAGTGGACCTCTCAGGTCAAGTATAGCCATGATAGGCCAGCAGTCAAACGAATACAGCCACCGCGCAGCATTAGTTAGAAATTCTGGACTCATTTAGTCGGCTAAAGGAATTATCCAGAAAACTCGGGCTGAATTCGATCCTTACCGAGCGGTCAGAATACACCGTCGATGCGCGCGCTTCAATTTATCCGACTGCGCGGAGCTCGTCGACGATATTGCGGCGGACGATGGCGATCGCCGGGATCAGAGCGCTTAACGCGCCGATCGAGAGCGCGACGAGGGTGGCATAGACGACGATCGACGGCGCCAGCCAGGAGAGCCCGATACCGCCGAAGAGGCGGGGCCCGGCGATACGCACCGAAATTTCCGCAAGCGCGATTCCGATAAAGCCAGCGATCACGGCAAGCACGATATTCTCGGCGACGAGCAGGAAGCCGACCGCGCGCGAGGTGAATCCGAGCGAGCGAATCAGGGCGACTTCGGCGCGCCGCTCGCGTATCGACATCGCGGCCGTGTTCGCAGCGACGAGCGTGATACTGACCAGGATGATCACCGCAAAGGCTTCCATCAGCTTCACGATCATTCGGAACATGTCGAGAATGTTGGACTGAAACGCGCCCTCGGTCTCGGTCTGGGTGGGCGCGGGCGAGTTGGCGAAGGTCTCGTCGATCGCGTGTGAAACGCGCTGCAGATTTTCGCGCCGATCGACCATCACCCAGAAGACATCGACGCGGCCGGTGCGTCCGACCGCCTCCTGCATGTAGTCGCGGCGCAGGAGCAGCATCGAAGCCATCGTGCCTTTGCCGAGTGTGCCGACAATCTTTACCGTCAGATTCACCGGGTACGCGGTACCGCGCAGCATGATCTGCTGGCCGAGATGGAAATTGAAGCGCTTCATCGTATCGAGCCCGGCGAGCGCCGCAATTCGCTCATGCTGGAAAGCTGCGACCTGGTCAGGGCTCACGCGCCAGTCGGGCCACACGCTCGGAACCGAGTCGGGATTTATCGCGACATTCGGAAACTGATCCTTGGCATCGTGATAGATGCCCATGAAGCCATTCCAGGAATCGACGCCTTCGACATGCGAGACCGCCGCGATCTTTGGCGCGTATGACTCCGGCATCGAGAAGGAGAGCCCGGCCTTGGCGTGGCATACGAGCCGGAGTGACGAGGCGCTCGATTTCAGAGCCAGCGCGAAGAACACCGGCAGAATCAGCACGCCGCAGAAGATAAAGATCGAAACGGCGATCGAAATGATCGTGAGAATGGTGCGCCGTCGATTGCGCTGCAGATTCCGCAATAGCAAATGAAAATACTTCATCGCGCGCGCACCCCCTTGATAGTCCTGCGCGAAGTTCGATCGAGCGCGCGGCGCAGCAAGGCCCGATCCTTTGCGAGCGACCAGATGAACTCCTTCAGCACTTCGAGCACCGCCGTCGAAGCGGCTCTGAAAACGTCGGGGGGCGCATTCATCCCGATCACGGCCAGACCGATCATCAGCGCCGCTTCGAAAGTCTGCGAGACGGCGAATTCGTCGAGTGGCAGACTCGAATAGGAGCTGCCGAACTTGAGCAGCTCGGCGTTCATCTTTGCGCCGCCTTCGGCGACGGCCTTGTGCAGCTTGGAATCTCTGCGTGCCGCGACCAAGATCTCGATCCACGCCGTGGCCATCCGGCCGTCAAAGAAATTCCAGGCGAGCTCGATCGCCGCGTCGTTCTGATCGACGCCGGCCGGCACGATACTGAAGGCCGCCGCAAAATCGGCAAGGCCCCGCTCGAAGAGATGGCTGATTGCGGCGTGTATGAGTTGCTCGCGATTACCGAAGTGATGAAGCTGCGCGCCGCGCGTGAGCCGCGCCCGGCGCGCGATCATCGTCGTCGTGGTGCGCGCGTAGCCGTGCTCGACAATACAGTCGATCGCAGCCTCGAGCAGGCGCTCGCGAGTAGTGGCACTGCGCTCAGCCTGTGTTTTACGCTTCCGCGCCGGCATGAAAACGAGCGTATCGCGCTAAAAACATACATGCAAGATTGCATGTAAGAAGCCGCTCTGAAATCCCTCTCCCGTGAAATAACGGGCGAGGGAGTTTTCAGAGCGGGCCACGATTTGTGCTGTCGAAGAGAAACTCGTGCAGGCGGCGTTCGGTGCGGATCGTTTTCAGTGCGGTCTCGCGGGTCATTTCGAAATCGCGCTCGATCCACTGGGCGAGGCGCTCGGCGAGTGCCTCGTCCGATGCGCTTGCGGCGAGCTCTGCGGCGACTCGGCATTTGAACGCGACGCGTTCGATGCCATCGGCGCGGTCGAGTGCGATCGTCAGCACGATCGCGTCGCCTGAGCGCTCCGTGGGCGCCGCGAGCTTCATCGCGTAAGCGCCGCGTCCCGTCTTTACCGTGATTGCCAAGTGTCGGCGGACGATACGCCCGCGAATTGCTCAGGCTGCGCGCGATGATACGGCGCCGACGCGGTGGCCGCTCTCCCAGAACAGCACCACCGGACCCGCGATGTAGATCGACGAATAGGTTCCCGTGATGAAGCCGACCAGCAGCGTGAACGCTGACGGCCGCAGGATCGGACCGCCGAAGGCGAGCAGCGCGATCAGCACCACGATGGCGGTGCCCGAGGTCAGGATCGTGCGCGACAGCGTTTCGTTGATGGCTCGGTTCATCGTGATCGCGATCGGCTCGCGGCGCCGCTTGGCGGAGTCCTCGCGGATTCGATCCGATACGATGATCGTGTCGTGCACCGAATAGCCGATAACCGTGAGCACCGCAGCCAGCGTCGTCAGATCAAATTGATACTGGCTCACGACCAGCGCGCCGACGACCACGAGCACGTCGTGGATCAAGGCCACGACCGCGCCCGCGCCGAAGCTCCAGCTCACGTGCCGGAACTGGATCGCGATATAGACGCCCATGAAGAGCGTCGCCACGATAACCGCGAGAAATCCCTTGCGCCTAAGATCGCTGCCGACCTTGGCGCCGACGCTCTCGACGCGAACCACCTTGGCCGCACCCTGGCCGTATTTTTGTCCCAGCGCCGACTCGAGCTTGGGCCCGATACTGCCGATGTTTTTGACCGCTTCGAAGCGGATCAGGAATGACTGTCCAGCTTTGCCGAAGTCCTGAACCGTGATTTCGCCGAGGCCCAGCGGTGCAAGCGCGCTCCTGATCGTGTCGCCGTTGGTCGTCTGTGTAAACTCGACCTGCGCGACGCTGCCGCCGACGAAATCGACGCCATAATTGAGGCCGCGGGTTAAGAGCAACACGATAGCGGTAATATTGATCACCGTCGAAAGCAGAACGAAAAAGTACCGCTTCCCGACGAAATCAAGATTAATGTCGGGGCGAATCAGCTGAAGAGACATCGGCCCTGTTGTTTATCTTTTCGCGGCTGGCGGCACAACCCTGAGCGGTTTCAGCTTGCCGCAGCTCGTTTGCGCGATGGTGCCGGGCGCGCCGGCGCCTGAGCCTCGCGCGCTGCCGCAGCAGCCGCGCTGGCCTTCAATTTGACGCAGGCGCCGCACAGGTTGTTGACGTTGGCCGGATCTTCTTCGAGGCCGTCGTCGAGCGAATGGCACACCTTCATGCACCCAGAGCATATGAAGTAGATACCCTCGATCGTCTTGTTGATCCGCTCGCGGTTCAGGATCCGGCCGCGAAGCTTCTCGATGCGGATACCCAGGAGGTCGGCGTACTGGCGCTTGATCTTGCGCCGGCCGGCTTCATCCTTGGGAAGATCCGCATCTTCTTCGCTCTCGTCGGTCATATCGCCGAACGAGGCGTACTTGTCGCGCTTGGAGGTCTTGCTCTTGCGCGCCCTGCCCATCTGCGAGACTCCTTGGCGGCTCAGCCGCGCACGCGGCCGACGAAGCCGCAGTTCTTTTCGCAGACCAGGAAGAATCCCTTGCGGCCGTAGCCGGCGAACAGCGTCACTTTGCTCTCACCGCCGCACTGCGGACAGCTATGCTTGATTTGAAGTCCCGCGTTCTTTTCTGCGGTCTTTGCTTTTTTCTCAGCCATGGCGATTCGCGTCCTGCCTGAAAGTTAATCTTCTGAAAATGTTACGGCGCATCTCGATTCGGTCTCGCGATGCGCCTGTCGCTTGACTATACCAGAAAATGATCCGCTGTGCGTAAACAATCCGCGCAGCAGCATCCATCAACGTAGGCGTCCAGCTCATATCCAGTCAATACTTATATCTAAGCACGACTCGCCAACGATGCTCGCGCGCCCGCGATGTTGCGCGGGGCCATCGATGCGTTTAAGCGTGGAGTATCTTGGATTCCCTCTTAAAACCTGCTGACGCCGTTATCTTCATCGATCGCAAAGCCCGCCGCTACCTCAAGATTCTCACGCCAGGGCGCAAGCTCCTGATTCGCGGCGAGCTCCTCGCCGACGACGTGATCGGCCTCGAGGAAGGCTCGCGCGTGAAGTTCAGCACCGGCGAGGCTTACCTGGTGCTGCGTCCGACCTATGCCGACCTTGTCCCGCTGCTGCCGCGCAAGGCGCAGGTGATCTATCCCAAGGATACGGGACCGCTCGTCGTGTGGGGTGACGTGTTCCCCGGTGCGACCGTGATCGAGGGCGGAGTCGGCGCCGGCGCGCTCACGATTGCGCTGCTGCGGGCGGCCGGCGATCGCGGCCGCGTCATCTCGTATGAGATTCGCGAAGACTTCGCCGCCGCGGCGCGGCGCAACGTCGCAACTTTCTTCGGCGAGGCTCCGACCTGGACGCTGAAGCGCCGCGACCTCTACGAAGGCTTCGATGAGCGCGGTGTCGATCGCATGTTCCTCGATCTCCCCGAGCCGGGACGCGCACTCGATGTCGCCGCGGAGGCGCTCCGCCCGGGCGGTGTGCTGGTCTGCTACGTGCCGACGACGGTCCAGCTCAAGGAGACTGTCGATGCGCTCCAGGCGCGCTCCGACTTTGGCGAGATCGAGAGCTTCGAGACGATGCTGCGGCATTGGCAGGTCAAAGGACTCAGCGTGCGGCCCCATTTCAGGATGATCGCGCATTCCGCGTTCATCATCGTCTCGCGACGGCTGGCGGACGGCGCTTCTCCAAAAGTCATCGAGCTGCCGATTCCCGAAGAGCCCACATCGGTCGAAGAGGAAACAGGCGAGGACGAACCCCCTGACGAGACCGCATGAAATCGCCGATATCGCGCCGCAGATTTCTCAGGCTGACGGGGCAAGCGGCCGCTGTGGCCACGTTTCCCTTCGCAAGTCGAATCGCGATCGCGTCGGACGCGCCGAAATACGGCGGCTTGACGCCGAACGATAAGTTCTACGTCACGACTTACGGTGCGACGCCGACGGTCGATCCCGCCGCGTGGCGGCTGCGCATCAAGGGCCTCGTCGCCAATCCGCTCGAGCTGAGCTACGCCAATATCCGCTCGCTCGCGGCTATCAACGAGACGCTGACGCTCGAATGTATCGGCAATCCTCCCGACGGCAGCTCGATCGGGAACGCAAAATGGACCGGCGTGAAACTCAGGCCGCTGCTCGATCGCGCGCGCGTCAGCTCCCGCGCCGTCTGGTGCTCGATGCGCGCGGCCGACGGTTACTACACGGGACTGCCCGCTGACGAGCTGATGCGCGATGAGAACTTTCTGCCTTACCTGATGAACGGCGCGCCGCTGCCACCCGAGCACGGTTTCCCCCTGCGCATCTTCATCCCGGGCAAATACGGGATGAAGCAGCCGAAATGGATCACCGAGATTGCGTTTCTCGATCACCAGGCGCCCGGCTATTGGGAAGCGCGCGGATGGACCAACAGCGCGTGGCGCAAGGTCAATTCGGGTTTCTTCGCGCCGCACGTCGAGGGCGGCATGACGGCGATGTTCGAGCATAAGCCGCGCGTCGTTACACCGATGGTTATCTGGGGATGGGCACTGGCAGGTCCGTCAGGCGTTCGCCGCGTGCAGCTCTCGACCGACGACGGTGCGACATGGCGCGACGCACAGCTCGTCCGCAACCAATCGCCGTACGTGTGGACGCTGTGGAAGTACCGCTTCAATCCGCCCACGCCTGGCGACTACATGCTCCGTGTCAAAGCGACCGACGGCAAGGGCGTGTCTCAGCCTGCGACCGATCCGCAAACTGGCAGCGGCATGGGCGGCCAGGCGCGGATCGCGCTGGAAGTCGTTAAGGCTTGAACAGTTATTGCAGGAGCGTTGCGCTCTGCAGAGCGCGGGCGCGATTCATATTTGACGTGACGCGGAAGGTCGATGTTGCCGGATCGAAGATTTCGGCGCTGCTGAGCGGCCGTCCCGCCGCATCAGTACTCCTGCCGCCCCATCCTCCCGCGAGCAGGATCTGACCTTTGAGCTTGCCCGAATTGAAAAGCGTCGCGCTCTGACCGGCGCGTGCAAAGCTCATCGCGGGGTTGCATTGCGTGGTATCGCTGTTGAACCCGCCGATACACGAGAACTGGGTCGATGCCGGATCGAAAATCTCGGCCGAGTCGCTGATCGATCCCGATGCGCCCGACAGCGTTCCAGCCGCCATCGCAACCGAACCGTCGAAGCCTCCCGCCAGCAGCACGCGGCCATCGGGCAACAGCGTCGCGGTGTGAAGTGCGCGCGCTTCATTCATAAAGGTACGCAGCAGCAGGAACTGCCCCGAGGCGGAATCGTAAATTTCCGCAGAGCTGTCCTTGAGGAAGAGACCGGTGCCGCCGCCGCCTCCCGCGATCAACACGCTGCCCGCCATCGGTCCAAAGGTGAACAGCGTGGCCGTATGACCCGCGCGCGCGTGATCCATCGCGGCCGCCTGGACGAACGTGTCGCTCAGCGGATCATACAGGTCCGCCGAATTGGTCGTGCCGCCGGAAAGGTCGGTGACGCCCCCCGCGACCAGCACCTTGCCGCCAGGCAGCAGTGTCGCGGTGTGAAACGCGCGCCGATCGCTCATCGCCGTGACGATCCCGCTGAACTTGCCGCTCGCAGGATCGTAAAGCTCGGCGCTGTCGAGAACGTTGCCGCGATTGTCGATTCCGCCTGCGACCAGGACCTTGCCGCTTTGCAGCGTGGTCGCGGTGTAGCCGGCGCGAGGCGCGATCGTGAGGCCGGTTGCGACGAACTTGCCCGCCGCGGGACTGAAGACATCGGCACTCGGCACGACGCTGCCCGAAAGCGTGAGCGAGAAATCATTGATCATCGCCGTGCCGCTGAAGCCTCCCGCCAGCAGCACCTTGCCTCCAGCCAATACCGCCGCCGCCGAGCCAGCCCGACCATCAGTTAGTGCGCCAGTGATCAGGAATTTGCCCGTCGCAGGATCGAAGAATTCCGCCGGCGCGAGGCTCTGGTCGAGCCGCCCGACGCCGCCGGCGATCAGCACGTCGCCCGCCACGGGCACAGCGGGATCGGACGAACTGACGGGATTGTCTGAATATGCAGGATCGTTCGAGCCGGGACTCGCAGGATTGATGCAGCCCTGCGCCGCGATCGCACAACTGATCGCTAGCAACGCAAGGGCCGGTTTCAGGATTCGGCTCCGCAGGAAACAGATTGCGCGCACGATGCTCCTCTCAATCAGAAAGTCTACCCAAAGCGCACAGCCGGTCCTAGACGCGTTTCTCACCGCGATCAGCTTCCCGCCGGACACTGGTAATGCCGTCGCGCTCTGTTCCCACCAATCGATTCGCTGCGCTCTGGTTCCCCTTCCCGTGCGGGAAGGGGTCAGGGGTTAGGTCGTTTTCTGAATTTCTGGACTATTGCAGAGGAGACACCGGACCTGCCGTCTTCCCTTCCCGCGCGGGAAGGCAGATTCGATCGGCTGACGCGTTGCGCTGATTTTGCGGTTGCGAATCGCGTGCGGGTTTGATTTTACAGAGCCATGACGCAATCCAGATATGGTGATGTATCGGTAGCGATCGAAAACAATGTCGGCCAGGTCGAGATTCATCGGCCGCCGCATAACTTTTTCGACGTCGAGTTGATCCGCAATCTCGCTGACGCGTTCAACGCGCTCGACGAGGATCCCGCCTGCCGCGCAAGCGTGCTTTCGGCGGAGGGCAAATCGTTTTGCGCGGGCGCCAACTTCGCCAATCGCGAGCCGACCGGCGCGCGCTCGGGCGAGAACACCAACCCTCTGTATTCCGAAGGCGTGCGGCTCTTCTCGTGCAAGAAGCCGTTCATCGCGGCGGTCCAGGGCGCGGCGATTGGCGGTGGACTCGGACTCGCCCTCGTCGCCGATTTTCGCGTCGCGACTCCCGAAGCGCGCTTCGCCGCGAACTTCGTGAAGATCGGAATCCATCCCGGCTTCGGCCTGACGTATGTTCTGCCGCGTCTCATCGGACAGCAGAAAGCGAACCTGCTGTTCCTGACGGGTCGCCGAATAAACGGTCAAGAGGCATACCAGTGGGGCCTTGCGGACATGCTGGTCGAGCCCGACCGTCTGCGCGCCGCGGCGACCGAGCTTGCCGCCGAGATCGCCGAGAACGCTCCGCTCGCGATCATGTCCACACGCGCGACGATGCGCCACGGCCTCGCCGAAGCGGTGAAGAAGCAGACCGATCACGAGAACATCGAGCAGATGCGCCTGATGAAGACCGAGGACCACCGCGAGGGCGTCAAGGCCGTCGGTGAGCGGCGTCCCGGCAAGTTCGTCGGCAGGTAGAATCACGATCGCGCGATGGCGAAGAAGAAAATCCTGATCGCGGGCGCGTCGGGCCTCGTCGGTTACGGCGCCGTTCGCCATTTCGCTTCGCTGCCGCAATGGGAGGTCGTCGCGATATCGCGGCGGCCGCCGATCGAATCGGGTCGCGTCAAGTTCATCTCGGTCGATCTGATGGACGAGCGGAAATGCGCCGAGACTTTCGCCGCGATGTCCGACGTGACGCATCTCGCCTACGCCGCGCTCTTCGAGAAGCCCGACACCGGGTTGATCAAGGGATGGCGCGAGCGCGATCAGATGGAGACCAACCTCGCGATGCTGCGCAATCTGTTCGAGCCGCTCGCCAAATCGGCGCGCGGCCTCGAGCACGTCTCGCTGCTGCAGGGCACCAAGGCCTACGGCGCACACATCGGACCGATCTCGATCCCGGCGCGCGAGCGCAACCCGCGTCATCAGCACGAGAACTTCTACTGGCTGCAGGAGGACTACCTGCGCGGCAAGCAGTCGGGCCAACGCTGGAGCTGGACGATCCTGCGTCCACAGATTGTCATCGGCGAGGCGATCGGCGGCAATCTGAATGTCATCCCGGCGATTGGGGTATATGCCGCGCTGCGCAAGGAAGCCGGACTGCCACTGGCGTTCCCAGGTGGCAAATGCGGGATCGCCGAGACTATCGATGCGGACCTGCTCGCGCGCTCGATGGAGTGGGCGGCGACGAGCGAATCGTGCCGCAACGAGATTTTCAACATCACCAACGGCGACGTCTTCGTGTGGACCGAAGTGTGGCCGACGATCGCTGACGCGCTCGGCATGAAAGCCGGCGCGCCGCAACCAATGTCCCTGCGCGACGAAATGCCAAGGCATCAATCGGAATGGGCAGCGATCGTGCGCAAATACAATCTCCGCGCCCCCGCTGATCTCAAAGCCTACGTGGGCGGCTCATTCGAATTCGCCGATGCAGTATTCGGATACGGCGCCAGCATCTTCCCGCCGGCCTCGCTCGTGAGCACGATCAAAGCCCGCCAAGCCGGCTTTCACGACTGCATCGACACCGAAGACATGTTCCGCAAATGGTTCGCGAAAGCGCAGACCGACCGCATGCTCCCGCCGCGCTGACGATCCGCCCCACAATCACTATTCATACTTGAGTGGTGGGCGTACGGTATTTTCGACGCTCCAGCATTAACCAAATCAGGCACGTCGCTTTGCTCGCGTATTTAGATACCAATATCTTCGATCATTTGATCAAGAAAAAGTTCGGTGTAACGGAGGCGACTGAGCAATGGCTACGCGAGGCTATTTCTTCGGCCAGCGTGACGATTGTAGCCAGTCACATCAAATATTCGAGAGACGCTTGCCGCACTTGACAATTCTCCTGAAGTCGCGAGCGGCCTCGTTCGCGGCTTCCGCCCTTGGCGTCAGCCGCGGGAGAGGCTGTTGGCAGGCTGTTCAGCGAAGCTGAAAAGGCTAGACCGAGCGCATCGAGCCGCCGTCAATTCTTATCATTGAGCCCGTTACGTAGGACGCGAGCGGGCTTGCGAGGAAGGCGACCACGGCGCCGAATTCTTCGGGGGTGCCGAGGCGGCCTACCGGGATCATCTCCGCCGTGCGTTTAAGCAATTCCTCGACGGGAACGTTGCGGCGCTCGGCCTGGGCGCGATTCACCTGCATGATTCGATCTGTCGCGAGTACTCCCGGTAACAGCGTGTTAACCGTGATGCCGTCGCGGCCGACTTCGCCGGCCAGCGTCTTGGCCCATCCGACGACCGCGCTGCGCAGCGAATTCGATAATCCCAGTACCGGAATCGGCTCGACCACACTCGACGATGCGATGTTCAGGATGCGGCCCCATTTCTTTGCGCGCATGTCGGGCAGAATCAGATCCGTTACACGCACGATCGAGAGCACCATCGCTTTGAACTGGCTCTCCCAGAGCTCGGGCGCAACTCCAGCCGCACCTGAGGGAGGCGGTCCGCCTGAATTGTTCAGCAGGATATCGATCGGACCGAGCTGAGCCCGCGCCGCGCCGACCGCGGCTTCGACCGTCGGCCAATCGGACATGTCACCGACGATTCCGACCGCGCGGCCACCGCGTGCGTTGATTTCGGCCACTGCTTTGTCGAGCGCTTCCTTGCCGCGCGACACTATCGCGACCGCAACGCCTTCCGCCGCGAGCGCGTCGGCCACGCCGCGCCCGAGTCCCTTGCTGCCGCCGAATACGAGAGCGGTTTTGCCCGCGAGCTTCAGATCCATCGACACAACCTCGACCGAATAATCGTTTCGCCTCGATGGTAATAGCGCAATTTGAAACCGCGAGCCTAGCTGACAGAGCCCACGATGCGGCCCATCTCGCGCGTGTCGTAGGCGCAGAGTTCGGCGACCTGGCGCGCGAAGCGGGCAGAGTTCAGCGCCTCGAGCATCGCCTTGACCGCGACCGATTCCATCTCGCGCTCGGGAATCGCAAGGTCGTAACGCTCCTCGCGCATCGGGATGAAGCCGAGGCCGAATGCCTGCGCGGCGACGCGAATCGATACGCCGGCATTGGCGTATCCTTCGGCGATCGCGGCTGCGACTTCGAGATGTCCCGGCAGCTCATGCTCGTAGCCCGCGACCTTGCGCGAATCGATCTTCGCTTCGGCGAGCGCTTCATCGAGAGCGATCCGCGCGCCCGAGCCTGCCTCGCGGTTGGCGAGCCGGATTTTGGGGCGGCCGAGATCGGCGAAGCCGCGGATGCCGAGCGGATTGCCGGCCGCTGTTGCGAGCCCCAGCTCCCAGCGCGCGAAATTGACGACGATCGCCGGACGGCGGCCGAGCGCGCGCCTGACCGCTGCGAGATTATATTCGCCGCTGCGTGCATCGCGCAGATGAAGTCCAGCGGCGTGCGCGCGCCCCTTCGCAAGTGCATCGAGCGCACTCTGGCTCGATCCACCGAGCGCAACCAGCGTTATCGGATGGCGCCGACGCGCGATCCAGTCGGCGAGAATTGCTACTGCCGGATCGCATCCCGCGACCATCAGCGTCGAATCGATCTCGAGCGGCGAGACAAACGATTCTATCGACGCGCGCCCGCCTTTGAGCGACTCGACGATCCCGCCCGCGGGCGTCAGCGCGAGCGTCGCGGGCCGAATCGGCGTCGCGACGACGCGGCCGGCGACGCGCGCGAGCGACACGCGACTCTTCACGGGCGCCGCATCGGTCAGCGTCGCTTGCAGACTCGCTCCCGGTTCGGTGCCGAACAGACTTTCGACTGTTTCGCCGAGCTCGCGCGCGATCTTGAGCGCAGCTTCCACCCCCGGCATGTAGGTGCCGGTTTCGATCGCACCCAGCGCCTGGCGCGAAATTCCGGCGCTGCGCGCGAGCTTCACCTGCGAGATACCGTGCGCAACGCGCGCACGGCGAATCTTGTCTCCGGCGCCGGCGAGTTTCGATCGCATGAGGTAATTATGATGGCAGGCTGGGCGAGATTGAAGCAGCCAAATCAGCCGCCGGATTCGTGGGCCGGTTCGCCGTGAATGATTTCGGGATGTCGGTAACGGCCGCCGTCGTGTTCGATGACAATGATTCCGCAATTCGGCGGCACGTGAGCCTTGTCCCAGTTGCCGGTCGCATGCGCCCACAGGCATCGCATTACACCGCCGTGGCTCACGATCACGACTTCGTCCGCCGCGAAGCGCTTCGCATACTCGTCGAGCAGGGGACCCGTGCGCGCGAGCACGTCGATGTGGCTCTCGCCGCCGGGCGGCCGCCAGAGCCAGGATCGCGTCGCGTCGAAAGTGGGATCCTCGCGAACGAGGTCGTAGGACTTGCCCGCGAGCTCGCCGAGATTCTGCTCGCGGAAGCCGTGCTCGAGCTCGATCGGAACGCCGAGCGCCTCGGCGATGATGCGTCCGGTTTGGTGCGCGCGCCGATACGTGCTCGCGACAACGAGTCGCGGCCGGAACTTGATCCTGATTTTGAGCGCCGCTTCCTCGGCCTGGCGGCGGCCGAGATCGGTGATCGGCGTTTCGGCCGTCATCGTGAAGCGGCGCATCGCGTTGCCTTCGCTCTGGCCGTGGCGGACGAGGATTAGCTTGCCCATCGAAACCTATTTTCCTTCCTTGCCGTCGCCGCCCGCTCCGCCTACCGATTTGCGGAAGACCTCGAACAGGTCAATCGGCACTGGAAAGATCGTAGTCGAATTGTGCTCGGTCGCAATCTCGGCGAGTGTCTGCAGGTAGCGCAACTGCAGCGTGATCGGACTCCGACCCATGATCTCCGCCGCGTCAGACAGGCGTTGCGCGGCCTGGAACTCGCCTTCGGCCGAGATGATCTTGGCGCGCCGCTCGCGCTCGGCCTCGGCCTGCGCCGCGATCGCGCGCTGCATATCCTGCGGCAGGTCGATGTTCTTGAGCTCGACGAGCGTCACCTTGATTCCCCACGGCTCGGTCTGCGAGTCGACGATTTCCTGGATGCGCGAGTTGAGCTTGTCGCGCTGGCTCAGCAGATCGTCGAGATCGGTCTGACCGCCGACCGAGCGCAGCGTGGTCTGCGCAAGCTGCATCGTGGCGAACAGGTAATTCGCGATCTCAGTAACTGCGCGCGACGGATCGACGACGCGGAAATAAAGCACCGCGCTGACCTTGACCGTCACGTTGTCCTTGGTGATGACGTCCTGCGCGGGAACGTCGAGCGTGACAGTGCGAAGATCGATTCGCACCGCGCGCTCGAGCACGGGAATAATGAAAATGACACCCGGGCCGCGATAAGGCGTCAGCCGCCCGAGCCGAAAAACCACCGCGCGCTCATACTCGTTGTAAACACGCAGACTGCTCAGCAGCACGATGACCAGTATAACGATGACCACGCCAATCCCGCTCGCCATCAGGTTTCTCCTTGCGATTGCGCTTCACGAGCTCGCCGCCTAGCAGCCTTGATGCGAAGCTTGCAGCAGATGCTCAGGGCGCAGACATCCCTTCCCGATGCGGGAAGGGAAAGAGGGTTATGTCGATCTCTTCGTGTGGAGTCAGGCAACGACCTAGCCCCTAACCCCTTCCCGCATCGGGAAGGGGAACCAGAACGATCCGCGTTTATCCGCATTTTCGCGCCGCTCTCCGCTACGGTAGCGGTTGCACTTCCAGTTCCAGGCCGTGGATTGCGGTGACGCGGGCGTGAGCGCCGGGGTTGATCGGATTCGCGCTCGAGGCGCGCCAGATTTCGCCGTGAACGAAAACTTTGCCGGGCTTGCCGGGGCCGATCGGCTCGCGCACCTCGCCAACCTCGCCGATGAGTCCTTCGACTCCCGTTTGCGCTTTGCGCCGTCGCTCGCGCGCGACCACGTAGCCGAGTCCGATGATAATGATCGAGAGCGCCACGGCCGCGCCGAAGATCATGCCGCGATTGACCTGAAGATCGGTCTTCGAAGTATCGATCAGAAAAAGCGAGCCGAAGACGAACGCCGTTACTCCGCCGAGGCCTAAGATTCCGTAGCTCGTCACCCAGGCCTCGGCGATCAGCAGTCCTACGCCGAGAAAAATCAGCAGCAGTCCGGTGACGTTGACGGGCAGGACCTCGAACGACGCGAGCGCCAGCAGCAGGCAAATCGCGCCCGCGACGCCGGGGAAGATCACGCCAGGATGCGCGAACTCGAAGTAGAGCCCGATGAGCCCCGCCATCAGCAGGAGGTAGACGATGTTCGGGTCTGACAGTGTGTTGAGGATCTGCTGACCGAAGGTCATCGGAATGCGGCGCACGGTGGCGTCGGCGAGCGCGAGCGTTACGGTCTTGCCTGCTACCTGTACGCTGCGCCCCGAAGCCTGCATGAGCACGCTGCGCAGATCGGGCGCGATAATATCGATGACGTGTTTCGCGAGCGCCTCACGCTCGCCGATCGCCGCGCTTTTGCGCACCGCTGCTTCCATCCAGTCCTGGTTGCGGCCGCGCTGCTCGGCTATTGTGCGCGCCCATGTGGCGGCGAAGTTCTCGAGCTTCTGGCCCATCACACCGCTGACTTCGCCGCCGCCTTCCTCGACCGGATGCGCCGCGCCGATCGTGGTCCCAGGCGCCATCGCCGCGACCGCCGCCGCCTCGGTGATAAACGTGCCGGCAGAAGCGGCGCTGGCGCCTGACGGCGCCACATAAACGATCACCGGAACCCTCGCGCCCAGGATGCTCTTGACGATTCGCTCCGCCGATGTGAGTAAACCGCCCGGCGTGTCGATTTCGATCACGACAGCCGCGAGGTAGTTGGCCTCGGCATAGTTGATCGTGTCTTCGACATAACTCGCGACGGCGGGATTGATCGAGCCGTCGATAGAGATGAGCGCGATCTGCGATTCTGTCGACGCGGCACAGGTTGCAAAATGATTGGCACCCAGCACCGCGAATATAACGGCCGCGATCGCGATGAGCGCTGCGCGCAGACTGAGGCGCATCGTCAGCTCCCGCCGCGACGCGGCACCGCTATGCCGAGTTCCTTCATCACTGCCTGCACGTCGGCCCATACGAGGCGCTTGTCGCTGGGATTGCGAAGCAGGTACGCCGGATGAAACGTCGGCATCATCTTGATACCGCGGACTTCGTGCCAGCGCCCGCGCAGCTTGCTGATCGGCGTCTTCACCTTGAGCACGGCCTGCACTGCGAAGGTGCCGAGGCCGATGATGACTTTTGGTTTAACGATCTCGATCTGCCGCAGCATGAAGGGCTCGCAGGCCGTGACCTCGTCGGGTTCGGGATTGCGATTCTCGGGCGGTCGGCACTTGATGACGTTGCAGATATATACGTCGGCGCGGCTCAGGCCCATGCCGCGCTCGATAATGTCGGTGAGCAACTGCCCAGCGCGGCCGACGAAGGGCTCACCCTTCGCGTCTTCGTCGGCTCCCGGTCCCTCGCCGATAAACATCAGGTCCGCGTTGGGATTGCCGACGCCGAAGACGAGATTCTTGCGCAGCGGCGCGAGCTTGCAGCGCTGACAGTCGCCGATGAACGCGCGCAACTCGTCGAGCGACGCGGTCTTCTCGAGCCCCGGGTACTTCGAGAACATCTCTGCCGAAGCAGGAGCAGGCGGCACGGCAGGCGAGGGCGATGCCTGCGCTCGCGGTTCAGCCGGCGGCACAGTAATCGCCAGACGATCACTTTGCGGCAAGCCCTCGATACCCTCCTCGTGCAGTTGATCGAAGTAATCGCGAAGTGATGAGACCAACAGGTCTCTTTCAGCAGTGCTCATATAAATGAAATCAGCCCGCGACCGTTATCATCGCAGGCTGCGATCATTAAGCAAGCCGCCCCCGGATCAGCGCACGGCGCGCAGGCGGCGCGATTTGGAAGTCCTGAGTGCGACGACGCGATCGAGAATCAGGTCGGCGACTTCGTCCTTGGTGAGCTTGGGATGATCCTGCGCCGCGCCGTCGGCGCCGATGAGCGTAACGATATTGGTATCGACGCCGAAGCCCGCGCCCTCCTGCGTCACATCGTTGGCGACGATCAGATCGAGTTTCTTGCGGCGCAGCTTGTCGCGGGCGTGTTCGATCAAATCATCGGTTTCCGCGGCGAAACCGATGAGCAGGCGCGAGCCTTTTTTTGCTGCGAGCCGCGGCATCTCGTCGGCAATCGGTGCCATCTCGAGCGTCATGCCCCTGCCGCTCTTTTTGATCTTGGCCGGCGCGGGATGAGCCGGACGGAAGTCGGCGATCGCCGCCGCCATCACCAGCGTCGTTGACCATGGAAAATTCTGTGCGGTCCTGCCGAGCAGGTCGGCGGCGCTGGTTGCGTCGATTCGCTCGACGCCATAAGGCGCGGCGAGCTGAGTGGGACCGGTGATGATCTTCACCTCGGCGCCGCGCCGCCACGCCGCGCGCGCGATCGCGAAGCCCATCTTTCCCGAAGATCGGTTCGAGACGAATCGCACCGGATCGACCGGCTCCTGCGTGGGACCGGCGGTGACGAGGATTCGCTCGGCGGCGAGGTCCTGCGTCGAGAGCATCTTCTCTAATTCAGCGACGATTATCGCGGCATCGGCCAGGCGGCCCTTGCCCTCGTATCCGCATGCGAGCGCGCCTTCGCCAGGCTCGATAATCGTCACACCGCGAGCTTTGAGCTTGGCGAGGTTCTCCGTGATCGTCGGATGCTCGTACATGTGCACGTTCATCGCGGGTGCGAACGCGACCTTGGCGCGCGTCGCGAGCAGGACCGTAGTCACGATGTCGTCGGCGATGCCTGCCGCGGCTTTCGCGATCACATTGGCGGTCGCGGGCGCGATCAGAATGGCGTCGGCGCTGTCCGCCAGCTGGATATGACCGATCTCAGATTCCTGAGTGAGGTTGAACGTCTCGGTTGCAACGGGATTCTGACTGAGCGTCTGCAGCGTTAGCGGCGTGATGAACTCGCGCGCGTTCGGCGTCATCATGACGCGGACCTTCGCCCCGGCGGTGACGAGTGCGCGCACGATCTCCGCGGACTTGTAGGCGGCGATTCCGCCGCTCACGCCGAGCACAATCGTTTTGTCTGCGAGCACCGCCATCGAGCGCGATTTTACGGAGCGCGACGGCGGTAAGGAAGCCCGCCGCTCATTGCTGACGCCCTTCGACCTCGTGCATGAAGCGGCGCCAGATCTGTCGCGCCATATCGTCGTATTTGATCATGTCTTGCACGAGGCGGCGCAGCGGCTCCGCCGGCATCAGCTCGTCGGGCAGGAGCGGATCGAGGTTGATATGCCGCAGGACCGAGCGCCCTAGCACCAGCGTCTCGCTGGCCGCGTCTTCGAGCTTCAGATGCTGCACGCGATTGGTGCTTTCGCCGAGCGCGCGCGTCAGCCCCTCGTACGATTCTATAAGTTTCGCCGTATCCCACAACTTCAACGCGTGCGCTTGAGTATGTTGGTCGAGATCGCCGAGCGTCGCGACGATCGCTTCGTGATGGAGTCCCAGCGCGCGAAGCTGATCGCGCAGCGCGTCGAGCGGATCGCGCAGATTAGCAGGCCTGATTCGCAATCCCGTGCTGAGATCGGCGAAGCCGCGCAGACGTAGCGCTTGCTCATGGCGGCGCAGCGCCGCGCGATCGCTGCGCCGGATATGCGCATCGTGAACGACGATCCAGGCGCCCGACCATCGCTGCGTGAGGTTCAGGATGTTGCGCCACTTGCGCACCTCGATGCGCATCGTCTCGCCCGAGGGCGCGAGCTTGTAGAGTCCGCGCGCGGCGCTGATCGCGACGCCGTCCTCGACCATGCGCGTCAACGCCATCCTGATGCTCTGTTCGGTGAAGCCAAGCGCCGCGGCGCTGTCGACGATGAGGCGTGCGGACAACTCGCGCGGCGCGCGATTCGAAAGAAAATCGATCACGAGCTCGCGGGCGGTCAGCGCGTCCGCGGCTTCATAACGAGCATTTGCCTTCGAAGCCATCTGGTGTTATATAACTAATCGTGTCCGAGATTGCCTTTTGTCGTTACACCCTGATACTTCCCGCCGCAGGGAAGATTGGAGGATAGCATGTTCCAGGCGCGCAGCATTTTCACCCCCGAGGAGCTCCTGACGCTCAAGCAAAAGTCGAACTGGCGCGGAGCGTGGATGATCGTTCATGCGTGGGGCGTGATTTTCCTTGCGATGGCGATGTTCGTGAAGTGGCCGAATCCGCTCACCTTCGTCCTGGCCGCCGCGATAATCGGCGCCCGTCAGCTCGGGCTGGCGGTCATCTCGCACGACGCCGCGCACGGCCTGCTGTTCAGCAATATGCGGCTCAACGATTTCGCCGGCACCTGGTTGACCGACTACATTTTTCTCGGCGACATGTATTCGTATCGCAAGGAGCACGTCGCCGGGCATCATCGTTTCACGCAGCAGTCCAACGATCCTGATCTCTACCTGACAAAGCCATTTCCGATCACGCGCACGAGCCTTAAGCGCAAGCTGATCCGCGATATCACCGGGCAGACCGCCTATAAGCAGCGGCGCGGATTGTTCCGCCGCGCCTTCGCGATTGGCAAGCCGATGCCGCTAGCAGAGCGCGTGAAGCGCGCATGGCCGCGCGTGGGCACCTTCTTCATCTCGAGCGCAATCCTCTTCACGATTCTCGCCGTGGCTGGATACTGGTGGCTTTATCCGGCGCTGTGGCTGTTGCCGTGGTTCACGTTCCAGCCGATGGTGGTGCGCATTCGCGCGATCGCCGAGCACTCAATGGTGAAGAGCAACGACGATCCGTTCCTCAACACGCGCACGACCCGCACGAACTGGTTCACCCGCGCGTTCATTGCACCGTACTTCGTGAACTACCACCTTGAGCATCACCTGCTGATGTCGGTGCCGTGTTACAACCAGCCGAAGATGCATCAGATCATGCTCGCCAAGGGCCTCGCCCCGAAGATGGAAATCCAGCCGGGCTACCGCGCCGTGCTGAAGCTGGCAACCTCGAAACCAGAAGCCCCCGCGCTCCAGGCCGCCGCGTAGTAGCGCAACTAACTTCGGGTGATCAATGAAAAAGGCCCGCCGACGAAGCGGGCCTTTTTCTTTCGTGCCAGCCGTCATCGTGACTGGCTACACCTTACACCAGGCGAGACTAATCGATGGCTATAAAGAATCCGCCGCATCCTGGAAGCGTCGTCCGTCGGCAGTGCCTCGCGCAGTTGAATCTTTCCGTTACCGGCGCTGCAAGGCGCTTGGCGTCACGAGGCAGGCGCTGTCCGAATTGGCGAACGAAAGAGCAGGGATGTCGGTGGAAATGGCGATTCGGCTCTCGAAGGCATTCGGCTCAAGCCCTGAGACGTGGCTCGGAATGCAAATGGCCTACGACCTGTGGATGGCGCGCGGCCGCGCGGCCGAAATCAAGGTGCAATCGTTCAAAGCCGCATGAAGTCCGCGTTCGTGCTCATTTTGGGGCAGGCCGTTCGTTTTCATGGAGTACGCGCTTCTTCGCGCGATCGTAAATTGTGAGATTGCTTACCTTTTCGACGCAGACGAATTGCATCACGCCGGGCTTGGATCGTGTGAACGGGCAGACTTGGTAGGTGCCGCGGAAATCGCGATCCCATTGGGCATTGGTGGGATCGTTCAGCCACTGCTTCAGGTTTGCCGGGAGGATCGGGTCTTCGTCGCATAGCACGCCGACGATTCTCTTCGTGCGGGTGCGCGAGATGCGATAGGTCGGGTTGCCGTTCCAGAGCCGCAGGATGCCCTTCAGTTCGAAGCACGGCCCTGCGAGGTTGGGATTTCCGGCGCATACGGCGTGCGGCACGCACGCATCGTGGATGTCGCCCGCGTACGCGCCGTTCGTGAGCATCAGCGACAGCGCAAGCGTGAGCCGCCAGTTCATTTGTCAGTCGTGGCGGCGACCGGCTGCGTCGCTCTCAAGACGTATTGGTTGAGAATCGCGAGCGGCACGGGACCCTGCAGCTCACTCTTGTAGAGGCCGGCATTTACGACCGCGACCAGGTCAAGGTCGGGCACGATGAAAATCCGCTGCCCGCCGAGTCCCCAGGCCGCGGACCAATCGACCGGATGCTTTCCGACCAGAGAGCGGCCGAGCCAGAATTGATAGCCGTAGAAGAAAACCATAAAGCCGTTGATTTGAGGCGTCGTGGACGCATCGATCCAGGTCGGGGAAACGATTTGCTTGCCGTTCCACGCGCCGCGGCGCAGGACGAGTTGGCCGATTTTTGCGAAATCGCGTGGCCGCAAGCGCAACCCACCCGCGGCTAGCGGATAACCCTTCGAGTTCTTGTACCACTCGACGTCGGTGATCCCGAGCGGCTCGAAGAGCATCGAACGAGCCAACTGGTCGAGCGGCTTGCCAGTAGCCTTACGCAGTACGGCACCGAGCAATTCGGATGATCCGGAATCGTAGTTCCACACGCGACCGGGCGGAGCGACCACCGGCTGTTCGAGCGCATAGCGATCGGGATCCGAAGCCCGATCCATCTGGTTTTCGCTGTTTTTGCTGCTGGTGTAGGGAGTATCGAATTCGTGCCACTCCTGCCCCGATGACATCGTCAGGAGATCGCGCAGCGTAATGCGGCTGCGCTCGGGAGTTCTCAGGTCGGCATATTGGGGAAAAAATGAGACCACACTTTCATCGACGCTTTTGATCCAGCCGTGATCGATCGCAATCCCGACCAGCAGGCTGGTGATGCTCTTGGTCACGGAGCGTGCGTCATGCCGGGTTTCGGGACCGAAGGCGACCTCGCCGGCATCGACACCGAAATGCTCATCGCGGCCGGAGAAATAATGCTCGAAGACCAGTTTGCCGTGGCGAACCACCACGACGGAGTGAACATTGGCCTCTTTCCAGTTGCTCAGCCACGGCACCATCGCGCACAGGGTTGCGCTGGAAAGGCCGACGCTCTCGGCGGTCGCGACCGGCCAGTGGTCATTGCCGGGTCCCGGCGTCCCGCAACTCGTTTGCGCCTGCGCGACACCGGGCAAGAGTGCAATCGCAGCTGAGATGAGCAGTACTCGAATCCGCATACTGCCCGGGAACCTATGACACGCGCGAACAGCTTGTAAAACGCTCACGCAGGATTTCGGCCGCTGTCGTGCGCTTCTGTTAACTGGCGGACATCGCGCGGGCCGATAGCCGTCCTGAGCAGTTCGGACATACGTGCTTGTAGCCCTCGGCGCAGGGGTCGCAGAACGTGCACTGGAATGAGCAGGCGTAGCCCTCGGATGCCGCGGTCATCGCGGCACCGCATTTCTCGCACTTATCTTTCGGGGTCGTCATGAGACGGAGCAGGTTGCCGTTGCGCTCTTCGTCTTCTGCCGCTTTGAGCAGTTTCTCGCGCGCGAGCTTGTTGCTCTCGTGCTCCGCGAGCGCGCGATAAACCGCGCCGCCCGCGATCTCGAGCTTGCCGAGGAGAGCCATCTGCTCGGGCCGGCTGAGGCCCTTGAACAATGACGCCATCACCTGTTCGGGTGGAAGTTTCTGCTCGCTCATGATGATTAAATCCTCGCGCGCGATTCTATAAACGGTAGTTGTGCGATCAAGGGTGCCACTTCATCGAGGGTGGCTGGATCCATCGGATTGCACAGAAGTGAGGATGAAACCGTGAATGCCACTTTCGAAAAAATGGCGATACTAACTCCGCTAATCGTTGGATTGCTCGCGATCATGGCGTCGATCGTGATCCACAGTATCGCGGGGCGCAGCGTGCTTTACCTGATGGTGCGCGAGATGCGGCGGCCGGCGCATCTGCGGCGGTATCGCCACGACATCATGATCGTCTGGAGCGCTACTTCCGTACTGCTCGTGGGGCACCTCGCTGAGATTCTTATGTGGAGCGTGCTGATCTTCGGGCTCGGCGAATTTCCGAATCTCGGCCCCGCCTTCTATCATTCGGCGGTTAACTACACGACGCTGGGCTACGGCGATATCGTGATGTCGCCGGCGTGGCGGCTGCTGGGCCCGCTGGAAGCGGCCGATGGCATGCTCATGTTTGGAGTGACTACGGCGCTGGTCTTTGCCGTGATCAATCGAATCGCGGCGCACAATTTCGCGCCCTTCGATGCGAATCCAACTGAGTAATGTGTCGTAGCCATTACTAAATAGTAACTCGCAAGTTATCGATTCATCCTCTGGCAGTGATTCCGTGTTGATAACTTCAGGTTTACGTCACACGTCCGTCGAAATTCATTGTTCTAATTCATAGCAGTTGAACCGCGCGGCACGACCGCCAAAGGGGTGGTGTGTCGCAACCGAATTCACTTGGGAGCGGAGGGTGGAAAGGTGGTGGGACGCTATGAAGAGTAGTTATCAGTGCCGCGCGATTTGGATCTCGGATATTCACCTCGGTACGCCGATCTGCAAGGCGGAGGCGTTGCTCAGTTTTCTGCGGACGCACGAAGCGCCGACGCTGTACCTCGTCGGCGATATCGTCGACTGCTGGAACGTCGGCCCCGCCTGGCATTGGACGCAGGCCCAGACCAAGGTGGTCGAGGAAATCGCGCGACGGCATCGCAGCGGCGTGCGCGTGACCTTCCTGCCCGGTAATCACGACGAGTCCAATATCGATCTCGTGCAGACGCTGTTCGGGTCGGTGAGCGTCCGTTACGAGTTGATGCACGAGACGGGCGAAGGCCGCAGGATGCTCGTGATTCATGGGCATCAGTTCGACGGCACGCTGAACCCAAACCGATGGTTCTCGCGCATGGGTTATCAGGCGTATCGGCCGCTCCTGTTCCTGAATCAATGGACGCATGCCAGGGGCGTCGCGCGCCCTGACAATGGCCCGACGCTGCTCTCCAAGGTCACTTCGCGGCTGCGGCGCGCCGTCGAGTACATGACCGACTTTCGCGAGAGCGCGGTTTCGGAGGGCGCGAGTCAGCGCGGCGCCGACGGCGTGATCTGCGGGCATATCCATCGCGCGGAGAAGCGGCAGATCGGCTCGATTCTCTACGTCAACGACGGCGACTGGGTGCATAGCTGCACCGCGCTCATCGAAGCGCTCGACGGCAAACTGCGGCTGGTGCAATGGGATCGCAGCTCCGAGACGATGATCGAGCGTGATGCGGAGGCGGCGTTATGAGCACGCCGCTGGCTCGGCAAGCTGGGATGGCGCGACTTGATTTGATCTTTATCGACGCCGGCGGCGGTCATCGCGCGTCAGCCACCGCGCTGCGAGATGTAATCGAGCGGCAGACGCGGCCGTGGCAGACGCGGCTCGTCAACTTGCGCGACATCCTCGAGCCCGTCGATCCGATTCACAACTGGACCGGGATTCGCGTCGAGAATTTTTACAACGGGCTGCTGAAATACGGCGTCACGTTCGGCACCGGTGCGATGCTGCGCACGGCGCAGGCGATTATTCGCCTGACTCACGAGCGGCAGGTCGCGTCGCTCGCGCGCTACTGGCAGGAGCGGCGGCCCGACATGGTGCTGTCGCTAATCCCTAACTTCAATCGCGCGTTGTTCGAGGGCTTGCGCGCCGCGGATCGCGCGACCTCGCGGCCGCGCACGCCGATGGCGACGATCCTCACCGACCTCGCCGACTATCCGCCGCATTTCTGGATCGAGCAGCAGGAACAATTCCTGATCTGCGGGACCGAAGCCGCTGCGGCGCAGGCGATTCGCATGGGACATCCGGCGCCTCGCGTTTTCCGCACCTCGGGCATGATCGTGCGCCCGGAGTTCTACGAGCGCCCCGTGATGGATCGCGCTCGCGAGCGCAAACGGCTGGGCCTCGATCCTGAGCTGCCGACCGGCATCGTGATGTTCGGTGGCTACGGCTCGCGTCAGATGCTCACGATCGCGCGGCGCATTGCGGCGTCGGGCGAGCATGCCCAGATGATCTTCATGTGCGGTCACAACGCGGAACTCGCGTCGCGGCTAGTGCAGATGCGGCTGCCGTTTCCGTGCCGGATCGAAGGTTTCACGCGCGACGTTGCACGCTACATGGCGGTCGCGGATTTCTTCATTGGCAAGCCCGGGCCCGGAAGTATCAGCGAGGCGCTCGTGATGGGACTGCCGGTGATCGTCGAGCGCAACACGTGGACGATGGTGCAGGAACGGTTCAACACCGACTGGGTCGCGGACAACGAAGTCGGAATCGTGCTGCGCTCGTTCAGTGACGTAGCCGAAGGCGTAGCCGAGATGATTGATCCCGAACGCCTGAGGCATTTCCGCGAGCGCGTCGCGGCGATGAACAATCGCGCCGTGTTCGAGATTCCGGAAATCGTCGAGTCGATCCTCGAGATGCCGCGAACGCACGAGACCGAGGCGGAAATGCCGTCGCTTGGTCCGCTGAGCCTCGCGACTGCTTAGAGCGTCCGGCCGGATTGGTGCTCCATCGCCGCGCTCATCGCGCTCATCGCCTGCAAGACGATTTCGGGCCCCGCGCTTTTGGGATTGCCGGCGTTGAACGGCGGCGCGGGATCGTACTCCATCGCGAGTTGCGTGAGCTTGGCGGCGTCGTCGCCGCGCAGTTTGGCGAGGAGCACGAGGCCGAAGTCGATTCCCGCCGTTACGCCTCCGCCGCTCACTCGATTGCGATCGACAACCACGCGCGCATCGACGGGCTCGGCGCCATATGCGCTCAGACCGGCGCGCGCGGCCCAATGTGACGTCGCCTTGTAGCCCTTGAGCAGACCGGCGGCGCCGAGCAGCAGCGATCCACTGCACACAGAAGTGACGTACTTCGCCCGCAAGGCGCGGTCGGCGAGGAACTCGAGCACTTCGCGATCGCCCATGATATTCGGCTGGCCGAATCCGCCCGGCACGAACAGCACATCGAGGTCGCGCGGGCAGGTCGCGAAACTATCGGTTGGCTGGATACCGATATTGGTGTCGGAGAAAACCAGGTCCTTCGTCTTCCACACGAGGTGGATATTGGCGAACCATGAAAAGACCGTTTGCGGGCCGATGAGATCGAGCAGCGTGAGGCCAGGGTAGGTGAGCATCGCGATTTCGAGCTTGGGTGCGCTGTCATTCATGGTCGTGAACTCCTCTTTGGTTTCGGGTTCTTAGCGGCGCGCTCGAGCAAGGCCTGAAATGCGACTTGCGCTCGCCGATCGGCATCGGCGGAGCGCAGAAAGCGATGCGCTGCGTGATGCGCGAGGTAGATGCCGCAGAGCTCCCATACGAATTGTTCAACATCGAGATTGGCGCGCAGATGGCTGAGCTGCACTGCGCGGCGTACCAGCGCGGTGAGCATCGCCCGCCACTGATTTTCCATCTCGAGGATCTTGTCGCGCACCGCGCCTTCGACGTCGTCGAATTCAAATAGGCCCGCCGCCACCGGGCATCCGCCGGGGAGGCCCGCGCGCTGGGCCCATCCGAACCAGTTGTCAACGAGGGCCTGGAGACGCGGCAATCCTTCTTGCGCCTTCATCGACGGTTCGACGACACGACGCATCGCGAACTCGGCCATGTGCGAGAGCAACTCGACCTGCACCTCTTCCTTGGAGCGGAAATGGGCGAAGAGCCCGCTCTTGGACATCCCGACCTGGTCGGCCAAGGCGCCGAAAGTGATGCCGCCGAGACCCGCCTGGCTCATCAGCGCGAGTCCCTGGCGCAGGATCTTTTCACGAGTGGATACGGCAGCGGCCATGCCCATAAAAAAGCACGACCGGTCGTGCTACGCAACCGGTCGTGCTGGAAATCCGGACCGCCTCCAGCTGTCCGGTGAAGTCAGCTTAATTCGCAATCGCGAGATTCAAAGAAGTTCCCCGGGATATGCAGCGTCTAAAGGATGTACGGGTGCTGCTCTCAAGTGAGCCCCAGCTCACCTGGGCGGCTCCCCTTCACCCCGTGCACCTTGGCAAACCGCTGGCATATCCCGGGGAAGTAGCAATCGACAATATACCGCCTCCATATCCCGATTGCGCGGCTTGACAGCCGGCCAGCGGGACAGGGCAGGGCGGGCGCATAGAGATGACTCCACGACGCGTGAATCGCAGTGGCCGTCGCGCTGAGCGCCCCAAACGAGGCGCCATCGAGCGGCCGCCGGCAGATGAACGCGGTCACCAGACCCGTCACGGCGATTGCCGCGATTCCGATTGCAGTGCGGAGGTTGTCCTGGGCAACCATCTTGGCGCAGGCCGCCGTCACTAGACGGGCGCCGAGCGCAGCTCCGCTCTCGATCTGTGTCTGGATCGAATCCATTCAACCTTACTGCGAATACTTCGAATTTGACGGGGAGCCCCGCGGCTCTTACAGGGCTCCCCGCCGGCCTGGGGGTTGCGGGCATGTTAGAGGAGCCCGCTCAGGAGACTTAGAAGGTACACCAGCGTCACGACGGCAATGGCGAGGCCCGGCAGTTCGTCGAGCATCGCTTCGCGTGCCAGCTGGAGTCCGATCGTTTCTTGCTTAATCGCTCCAAGACCACGAATGGCGATGGCCTTTTCCTGGGTGTCCATCGAAGCTATCCTCAAAGTGCTGAACGATTCCGTAAGATTCGCGCGGAGGGTGAATACCGCGCTTGGCTTAGGCTGGATGATCGTTGCAGTCATTTGAGTTCCTCCTCTCGACAGCCCTTTCACAAAATCAGGCGTGAAAAAGTGCTGAACAATTCCGTTCAACGCCAATGAACGAGCCTTCGACGTTGCTTCTCTGGCGAAAATACGACGAAGACCTTATGAACGTTTCGTTAATGCGCATTGATTTGGCGTCGGGCTTCCACTGCATCCCGGCTTAGGGCATGTTTGAATGCGTCAGGGGCGACGGTGGCGATTTCGCGACGAACACATCGAGTTACCGAGCTGAGGCGATCAGAGAGTCGCGCCTCCAAGGGTTCGTTGCACGAGCGCAACTTCTTCAATCTGTTTGTTCACGACTTTGTCCGCGTCGCGGTCGGAATTCCGCCGGTCAAGGTCGCCGATCCCTCGTACAACGCGGGTCATACGATCGAACTAGTTCGGCGCGCGGCCGCTGCGCGCGCGACGCTCGTGCTCTTTCCCGAGCTCGGGTTAAGCGCGTACTCGTGTGACGATTTGTTTCATCAGCGCCCGCTGCTCGATGCGTGCAAGGAGGGGCTCGGTCGTATCGCCGCCGAGACGGCATCGCTTGAGATCCTGACCGTGGTCGGGATGCCGCTCGTGGTCGAGAATCAGCTCTTCAACTGCGCCATCTTTATCTGTCGCGGACGAATCCTCGGTGTCGTTCCGAAGACCAATCTTCCCAACTACCGGGAGTTTTACGAGCAACGCCAATTCACGTCGGCTGACGCGGCGAGCCGCACGGAAATCGATCTCAATGGGCAGCGCGGCGTGCCTTTCGGCACCGATCTCATCTTCGAGCATGGCGAGCAGCCGTGGCTGAAGATCCACGCCGAGATTTGCGAGGACCTGTGGGTGCCGGTCTCGCCGTCTGCGTATGCGGCGCTCGCGGGCGCGACGGTGCTGCTCAATCTGTCGGCCTCCAATATCACGATCGGCAAGGCCGACTACCGGCGCCTTCTCGTATCGAGCCAGTCGGCGCGATGCCTCGCGGCGTATCTTTATTCGGCGGCGGGCGCGGGCGAATCGACGACCGATCTTGCGTGGGATGGCCACGCGCTAATCTGCGAGAACGGCAACATGCTCGCCGAGTCGAAACGCTTTGCCGACGATCCTCAGCTCGTTCTGGCCGAGATCGACATCGAGCGGCTCGCGCAGGAGCGGATGCGCCAGAACACGTTCGGTGAGACGGCGCAGCGCGAGCGCGAGCGTCTCGCGAGGTTCAGGCGTATCGAGTTCGCAACTGAGCTTCCACGCGCAGCTCGGCTGATGCCGGAGCGCAACTACGAACGCTTCCCCTACGTGCCGTCTGATCCAGCGACGCGCGATGAGCGCTGCTCGGAAGTCTTCGACATCCAGGTGCAGGGTCTGGCGACGCGGCTGCGCGCTTCGGGGCTCAGCCGCGTAGTGATTGGAATCTCGGGCGGAATCGATTCGACGCATGCGCTGCTGGTATGCGCCAAGGCTCTGGATCGAATCGGCTCGCCGCGCACCAACCTGATCGCGATCACGATGCCGGGTTTTGCGACCAGCGAGCGCACCCTCGAGCAGGCGCGCCGACTGATGCGCGCGATCGAATGCGACGCGCGCGAGATCGATATCCGGCCGAGCTGTCTGCAGATGCTCAGCGACATCGGTCATCCGTATTCCGAAGGCAAGCTCGTTTACGATGTCGCGTTCGAGAATGTGCAGGCGGGCGAGCGCACGAGCCATCTGTTCCGCGTCGCGAACCTCGAAAACGGATTGGTCGTCGGCACCGGCGATTTGAGCGAGCTCGCACTTGGATGGTGCACCTATGGCGTCGGCGACCACATGTCGCACTACAGCGTCAATGCGAGCGTGCCGAAGACACTGATACAGCACGTCATCCGATGGGTCGCGGAGAAAGACGAGCTCGGCCACGACGCGAGCAACGTGCTGCTCGAGATTTTAGATACGCCGATCAGCCCCGAGCTCGTGCCGAGTGACGGCACTACTCCCGCCCAGGACACCGAGGCTTCGATCGGGCCATACGAGCTGCACGATTTTTTTCTCTACTACACGGTGCGCTTCGGATATTCGCCGCCGAAGGTCGCCTTTCTCGCCTACCACGCATGGCATAATAGCGAGCGCGGCGGATGGCCGAATATTCCGGCGCAGCGCCGCAACCAATACGATCTTGGCCAGATTCGAAAGCATCTGGAAACTTTTCTCCGCCGCTTCTTCCGGCTGAGCCAGTTCAAGCGCAGTTGTATTCCCAATGCGCCCAAGGTCGGTTCGGGCGGATCGCTCTCGCCGCGTGGTGATTGGCGTGCGCCGAGCGACAGCGAAGCGACTGCATGGCTGGCGCAGCTCGCGCTGATTCCGGAGGAGGCTCGCGATGAAGCTCGGACTCCATCTCCCGCAACTCGGCGGCGCGCCCGCTGACATCGCGCGTATCGCACGCCGCGCCGAGGATACCGGCTACGCATCGATCTGGGTAAGCGATCATATCCTCGTCCCGGCGGAGGGCGGGCGGCTTCCTGCGATCGAAATCATGGAACCTCTCATGACGCTCGCGTACGTCGCGGCGCTCACGAGCAAGATTCGCCTCGCGACCAGCGTGATCGTCGTGCCGTATCGCAATGCGATTCATCTCGCCAAGGAGCTCGCCACGCTCGATCGCCTGTGCGGCGGCCGGCTCGCCGTGGGCGTCGCCAGCGGATGGCTCGAATCGGAGTTCCGGGCGCTCGGCGCGCCATATGAAAAGCGGGGCGCATACACTGATGAAGCGATCCGCCTGATGCGTGCGATGTTCGCGAACGACACGCCCAACTTCGACGGCGAGTTTTTCAAGCTCCACGGCATGAAGTTCGGCCCACGTCCCGCGGCGGGCAGAATTCCGCTGTGGATCGGCGGAATCAGCAAGCGCGCTGTTCGCCGCGCCGTCGAGCTCGGCGACGGATGGCATGGCACCCGGATGCGGCCCGAGCAGGTGGCGGAGTGCGTGCGATGGGTTCATGAGATCGCCTCGCGCTATGGCCGCGTGCTCAACAACTTCACAATGAGTCATCGCGTCTATGTCGGTTTCGCGGAGAAGTGGACCGACACAGGGGGGTACGTCGAAGGAGTTCTCGCGCCGCCTGCGGAGCTCGCGCAATATCTCGCGCGCTACGCTCCGCTCGGAATCGACGAGCTGCTAATCAGCCCGCTAACCCCGGAAGGCAAGCTCGACGACTTCCTCGACCGCTTCGACAAAGAAGTCCGCCCGCTCGTGAAGTGAATAGCCTTGGCAGCAGATCGGCGTCAGGTTCGGGATAGGGAAATAAAGCAGTTCGTCTCGCGATCATTCGCGTCAGGAAATCGGACTCGAGAGTAATTATTTGTGCCTGCGCGCTTCGGCCCCGACGGCAACTTCCATTTCGCGGATGCTGAGGCGCGGCCTTTTATAACCAACGCAACCGAAGAGCGATTCCCAAGTCTTGGTTTTGCCTGCAATGCGAGTACGAGGCGGCTTCAAAAGGAATCCACCGTCGCTTTCTTCAATCGTGAACACCGTTCCCGGCTGGAGACGGTGCGCGATCCGCAGAGCCAGGGTAGAACCAACCGCCCGTTGGTCGAGACTCTGGCGATGTAGGGAGTCTGGCGATGTAGGACATGATTAACGTTACCGCCGGAGCGAGCGATCCGAAACGTCTGACGATGCTCGCGCTTGCCCGTCGAGGCCTTGCGCTATAGATTTCTCAGGATAGCTGAGTCGGGTCGAAATACTTTGAGGCATAACTTGACCGCTCAGTGCATCAACACTTGAACATCGATATTTCCACCGTCGTCGTGGCCTCCAGGAACCAGATCTCGTGTGAGCTCGAGGGCGAGGCTGCGATCCTGAATTTGAAGGAAGGCTTCTATTACGGCCTCGACGAAGTGGGATCGGCGGTGTGGCAGATGCTTGCCGAGCCGCGGCGCGTCAGCGAGATTCGCGACGAGCTGCTCGACCTTTACGAGGTGGACGCCGACAAATGCGGCGCGGACTTGATTCGCCTGCTCGGCGAGCTCAGCACGCGCGGCTTGATACAGGTCGTCGATGACGCGAGCGCGTAAATACCTCGCGCTTGAGCCCGCCGAGCGCCAGCTCTTTCACGAAGCCTACGCGCTCGTCGCCGCGATACGCCTGGCGAGCTGGACATTGCCGTTTGCCAGGGTTCGCGAGCTTGCCTCTCAGATAGCGAAGAAGGGTGAATTGCCGGATTTTGAGTCGCGGCCGTCGCGCGAGCGAATCGCGTACTTCGTGCGCGCCGCGGGCAACGCGTTCCCCGGCGGACACAATTGTCTCGTGCAGGCCCTCGTTGCTGAGATCATGCTGCTGCGCCGCGGTTATCCGGCCGAGCTTCGGATCGGCGTCGCAAATCCCGCAGCGCAGGGATTCAAAGCGCACGCCTGGCTCGAGAGCGAGGGCCGCGTCGTGATCGGCGATTTTGAGCTCGAAACCTACGCGCCACTCGGCACGCGCGGCGCGAGTCCGCGCTGATTGGCGATCGTCCGGCGAGAAACTTCGATGAAGGTTCAGATCGGCGACGACGTCGTATGGCGAGAGCTCGATGAACAGGTTGTCATCTTCGATACGGCCCGCAATCAATACTTTGGCCTCGAAGGCTCGGGAGGCGCGATGTGGCGAACGCTGGTCGAGTGCGGATCGACCGAGTCAGCACTTGAGAGCCTCGCCGAGGATTTCGATGCCGATCCCGAAGAGCTTCGCAACGATCTGGATACGCTCGTGAAAAACCTCGTCGAGCGCGGTCTCCTGCAAACTGTCGCCGACATTCCGCCTTCGCTGGCGCGCAAACCGCGCGCCCGTCGCTGAGGCCTCGCGCACGCCGACCTCATGAGCGGTATCGCCGCGATTTTCAACCTCGACGGAGCCCCGGCCGACCGCGCGCTCGTCGAGGCAATGCTGGCCGCCGCACCGTATCGCGGTCCCGACGGCTCCGGCATCTGGAACGAAGGTCCGATCGCGCTCGGTCACTTGATGATGCACGCGACGCCCGAATCGATCGGCGAACCGCAGCCGCTCGTCGACGCCGCCGGAAATCTCGCGCTCGTATTCGCAGGACGCATCGATAATCGCGAGGAACTGATCGCTGCCATCGATGGCGCGAAGCTCCACACCGATGCTGAGATCGCGTTGGGCGCGTATCGGTGTTGGGGCGAGGAGTTCGCGGCGCGAATCCTCGGCGACTTCACATTCGCGCTGTACGATCGGGTGCGCCAGCGCTTGTTGTGTGCGCGCGATCCGCTCGGCGTTCTGCCGCTTTACTACTTCTGCGACGGCCGGGTTTTTATCTGCGCCTCGGAACTCCACCAATTGTTGATTCATCCACGGGTGAGGCTCGCGCCCAACGAGCCGATGATCGCGGAAGTGCTCGTCGCGTGGCCGCAGGACCCCGAAGAAACGCTCTATCGCGGAATCTTTCGCTTGCCGGGCGCTTTCATGTTGTCGGTTGCGGCACAGGGCATGACCAAGCGCCGCTATCATGATCTGGATCCGCGCAGCACGATTCGTTACCGCCACGACGCCGAGTACGCCGAGCATTTCGGTGCGATCTTTCGCGACGCGGTGCGAAGCCGGCTGCGCAGCAGCGGCGGCGTGCTCGCGGACTTGAGCGGCGGACTCGATTCTTCGTCAATAGTCATGGTCGCGCGCGATCTCATGAACTCGGGCCATGCGCGCGTCGGGTGGTTCGACCCGGTCTCGATGACCTTCGATCATCCTCTCGCCGATGAGGAGCGTTACATCGCCGAGGTCGAAGCAGCCACGGGTCTCCGCAGCTATCGGATTCATCATAGGCTGCAGACTCGCGACGATTGCCTGGCGACGGTCCGCCATTATCGCGATCTGCCTTTCGTTCCCAACCTCGCGATGTTCGATATCGCGGCAACGACGCAGGCCTTGCAAAAATCGCGCGTGTGGCTGACAGGTTCGGGTGGCGACGACTTTCTGAGCGGCAGCAACCGCATCTATGCGGATCTAATTCGCGGGTTCCGTGTCGCCGAGTTGATCCGCCGCTTGCGCGCCGAGAACGCGCGCTACGCGCTCGATCCCAAAGGCGAGAAACCGCTGCTGACACTCTACAAAGGAGGCGTGCTGACCCTAGTTCCTCCAAAGTTAAGACGCGCGCTCAAGCCGTATTTCAAAAATGTCGCAGCGCCGCCGGCGGTCACTGCGGATTTCGCACGGCGAACGAATCTCGTGGAACGATTGGCGCGTCGTGCGCCGGCGCCTGAGGGCACTGGCTTCGCGCAGGGCGACCTTTATGAGATGTATGCCTCGGGCGAGCGCCTCTCCGTGCTCGAGATGGTCGATCGGTTCGGCGCGCGCCACGGCGTGGAGGCGCGCCATCCTTTTTACGATCGCCGCCTCGTGGAATTTTTCTTCGCCATCCCTGAAGAGCAGCGCCGGCGCGACGACCTGACCAAGTTCGTGCTGCGCGGCGCGATGAAAGGCGTGTTGCCCGAATCGATCCGCACGCGCCGCGACAAAGGTGATTTCGGCTATATCTATCCGCAAACGTTCCGGCAGATGGGCGGCGAGCGCTTGTTCGATTCACTTGCTATCGCGCGCAACGGCTGGGTCGATGCGGCCAAAGTCCACGCCGACTATGTCCGCATGGGTTCGCTATATGCCGCTGGCAGTCCTGAATATATGAGGCGCCTGGTGCCGCTGTGGGCGGTGACCGCGGTCGAGATGTGGTTCAACGAGGTCTTCGGGCAATCGAGCCAAGGCCTAGCCGCCCGACCACATCGGTCTGAAGCTGTGGACCCGACTTCCTCCGCATCGAGGACGAACTAGAGTGTCACAGGCTCTCGACGAACATCGGCACTATCTCGCCGACGAGTTGCGCACATCGCTTTATCGAAAGGCGATTCGCGACGTCGTGCGTCCCGGCGACGTCGTCATGGACCTCGGCGCCGGCACAGGCATCCTCGGATTGCTCGCGTGCGAGGCCGGGGCGCGCCGCATCTACGCTGTCGATGCGGGCGGGATGTTGCAGGTGGCGCGTGAGTCCGCGCGCGCAAATGGCTTTGGCGATCGTTTCGTGGGAATCCAGGGATTCTCGACCCGCATCGATTTGCCCGAGAAGGTCGATGTAATCGTCGCCGATCAAGTCGGTTACTTCGGTTTCGAGGCCGGCCTGTTCGAATCGTTTCGCGATGCAACGCGGCGCTTTCTCAAACCCGGCGGCAGGACGATTCCGCTCAGCGTCACGCTTCAAGCCGCCCCAGTCAGTTGTCGCGAGGGCTCGGACATCGTGAAATTCTGGAGCACGCATCCTGGCGGGTTCGATTTTTCAAGTGTGTCGAAGATCGCAGCAAACACCGTCTATCCAATTACCGCGAAGCATTTGAAGCCGCTTTCGATTACGGCCGACCTGCTGACGCTGGATGTCGTTGGCGCGCCATCGGCATTCGATGCGCAAGCTATGACGCGGGTTAGCCGCGCCGGCGTGATCCACGGCCTCGGCGGATGGTTCAGGGCGCGGCTCTCGCCGAGCGTAACGATGACCAACAATCCTGTCGTATCGCGGCGAATCAATAGGAGCTGTGCGTTTATGCCGCTCGATGAGCCATGGCGCGTGGCTAAAGGAGATCGGCTGCAGATTGCAATCAACGTGACGCCTCAACAGCACTTGGTCACTTGGAAGGTGAGGCTTTTCGATCGCAAAGGCGTCGAGAAGTTGAGGGCGACGCAATCGAGCCTGCGCGGGATGCTGATGACGGCGGACGCCGTTGCCAGGACGAACCCCCGGAACGCACCGCGCCTCACACCCTGGGGCGAGGCACGACGGACCGTGATCGAAGCCTGTGATGGTCGAAAATCGCTCGCTGAGATTGAGTGCCTCGTATTTGAGCGGCATCGAAAACTGTTCGATTCTCAAGCGCAAGCCGCGGAATTTGTCGCAAAGGTGACCGCCGCCGATGCTGCGTTCTGACGGCCAATGACGAATTGGATTTGCAGTTGCAACAAAGAAGCCGAGAGGGCATAGTTCTCGCGATCCGGATTGCGATAGCGCTAGCGAGACCGGTATCGCGCTCAAGCTAGTTTAGAGGAGCAAACTAAACCGAAATTGCTCTTTGACGAAGCGTCGCGACTCTGGTAAAACCTTCACGTCTGGTCGTTGAGCTATCTGGAGGAGGAGTAAGAATGCGCAAGCAGCAAGAGGAAATTTCCTCCAAGCGGAAGGAAAAGCGGGCAAAACGTGCCTATAACGCCCCTCGCTTGATTGAGTTTGGCAGCGTCACAAAGCTTACCGCTGGCACCGGTACCTCGCTTCCGAACGACGGCGCTTCGGGCATGATGAACGGCTGAGTTCCAGCTCCATCTTTACTGCCCCGAGTGTTCCTTTCGTTGGTTCGAGGGGGGACAAAGAGAGTTCGCTAAGGGAGGGTGGCTGCCGATAGGCAGTCGCCCTTCAATAAATGCGCTGTCCTGTCGAAACCGAACTTGCCCACTGATATCGTTCCGAGTCTAAAATTATCGCGTGTTCCTGTATCGGGCCTACGGATTCATTGTTAGATCCGATGTGCGGATGCCCGAGCTCGTCCCGGCGCGAGGCTCCGATCCTGATGGGCGTCGAAAGTTCGATATAAAGCTCCGGCGCCATCGACGCGAATCGCTCTCGCGCCGCGAACTTATCGGCGAAGTCGAGTTGCCCAAAGGCGGCGCATGGCGGCGCATCTGGCGGGCCGCCGATGGCGGCTTCATCGTCACTTTCGCCGAGCTTGCGAGCTTTGCGCTGAGCGCGCGCGGCGATGCGATCGTTTGCACGCATCGATCACCGGGAGTCGCGATTCGTACGCTGCGCCATCTCGTGCTCGATCAGATCATGCCGCTGGTGCTGATAAGGCACGGGCGCCAGGCGCTGCACGGCACCGCGATCGCAACGCGCGTCGGAATCATCTCGTTCGTGGGCCCGGCAGGAACCGGCAAATCCACTCTGGCCGGCGCATTCTGCCAGGCCGGGTTCAAAGCCGTCGCTGATGACTGCCTGTCACTAATCGACAACGGACGAATCCTGGGCGTCCCTGCCTATCCCGGCCTGCGATTGTGGGAAGATTCTGCGGCGGCGCTGGGGCACCCGGGCGGGGCGGCGGTCGCGCACTACACTCCGAAGCAGCGCTCATTCGCCGCCGAAAACTTTGACGACTTTCCCCCCGCGCCGCTGCCGCTGGCGAGGATCTATCGCCTCGAGCGCGAGGAATCCTCAACCGTGCCGCGGATCGAGGAAATCTCGCAACGCGATGCGCTGCTCGAACTGGTTCAGACCTCGTTTCAATTCGATCCCAGGGACGAAGCCGCGCTCGAGCTGCATTTCCGCTTCATGGAACGGGTGGCACAGACTATCCCAATCAGAAGATTGTTCATTCCCGAGGGCTTTGAGTTTCTGCCGCATGCTCGCGATGCAGTCCTGCGCGATCTCGATGCCTGAGCGCTCTTGGGCGAGGGCGTGCGCGCCGCTATTCTCTTTTGCCAGGTGATTCGGCCCGAAACTCCGCTCCCGGTGCCGGCCAGTCCGGAGGCTCGTCTGATTTTGTGCTGCGCCGCGTTGGCCCATGACGACGAGCGCGAGGCGCTGGCGCGCGAGCTCGTTGCGGAAGTTGATTTCGATCTGCTGGGCCGTCTCGCCAAGCGCCACGCCGTCACGCCCACGGTGTATCGATTTCTCGAGCGCGCGTGCGCGGAGCAGATGCCTCAGGCCGGTGCCGCCGCGCTCCGGACACGGCTTCAGATCGTGGTGTTGTTCAATCGGCATCTGGCGGCGGAACTGGTGCGCATCGTGCGGCTGTTTGCCGAAATCGGAATCGAGACGCTCTCTTTCAAAGGTCCGATTCTGGCCGCGACTGCGTACGAGTCGATCGAGGGCCGCCAATACGGCGATCTCGATCTGCTCATTCGCCGGCGCGATTTGCCGCGCGCCGCGGAGCTCCTTCGCGCGCAAGGTTATTCATCCAACGTCCAGCGCTGCGATCGGCTCGGCGATCCCTACTTTCAGGAATTCGAGGAATTCTTTACCGCGCCCGCGGGCATCGGCGGTGTCGACCTCCACTGGCAGATGACGCCGAAGTCGTTTCCGTTCGTGCCGGACGAAGAAGCGACGTGGGCGCGTGCGCAGGAAGTCGAGTTGTTCGATGCGCCCATCCGCACGCTCGATCCAATCGACAATCTGCTCTACCTGTGTGTCCATGGCGCGAAGCACGGATGGCATTCGCTGAACACGATCTGCGATGTTGCCGCGCTGCTGCGTGCGCTTCCCGGCCTCGATCTCGAGGCGGCGCTCGATCGCGCGACGCGCTGCGGCAGTCAGCGAATGCTGCTCGCCGGCCTGTACCTCGCGCATGCGATGCTCGGTGCCGAGTTGCCGGGCGAGTTGCTGGCGAGGGCGGTTTACGATGACCGTATCGTATCGCTGTGTGCCAAGGTCGCGCGCGATCTCTTTCGCGGCGATCCCGACGTCGATCCGCTGGTCGATCCATGGCTCGTTCCGCTGCGATCGATCGAGTTGCCCGCGGCGCGCGCGCGATATGTGGTAGGACGTTTGCTGGCGCCGACGATGGGTGACTACCAGGCGCTACCGCTGCCCGATGCGCTGTTCCCGCTCTACTGGCTCACGCGCCCCTTCCGGATGGCGGCGCAATATGGTCCGCGCCTCGTTCGCGGTGCGTTCGGAATCCATACCGGCGAAGAGGCCGGCTCGCGATGAATTCGACGTTCCGCCGCTATCTCGCCACGATCATCGAAGTCTCGCGCTGGAACGTGATTCGCGCGCTGGTGCTGATGGTCGGCTTCTCGCTGACCGAGGGAATCGGCATTGCGCTGCTTTTGCCGACACTGGAAGTTGCCGGCCTCAACCTCGTGGGGCAGGGCGCAGCGGGCCGTTACGCCAGCGCGGTACGGGCGGCGCTGGCGTCATTCGGACTTCACGCGGACTTGCTGCTGTTGCTCGGGATCTTCGTCGTGCTGGCCGGCCTGCGCACGCTTCTCGGCCGGATGCAGTCGGTTGCGTCGTATCGCGTCGAGCAGGATTTCGAGGACAGCATGCGGCGCCGGCTGTACGCATCGATCAGCAATGCGAACTGGCTGTTCGTCTCGCGCACGCGCGTTTCGGATTTCACGCATGCTTTGACGGCGGAAATCGAGCGCGTGTCGTTTGCGACTTTCATGCTGATGCAGCTGGGCACCGACGTTGTGATCTCGATGCTTTATGTGGCGATCGCATTTTCGTTGTCGCCCGCAATGACGCTCCTCGTCCTCGGCAGCGCGCTGGTCTTGGTCGTGGCCTTCCGCGGCCGCACGCAGGCCATCGAAGAAACCGGGCAGGAAGTTTCGAGCACCACCAAGTCGCTCTACGCCGCGATCAGCGACCATCTGCTGGGACTCAAGACCGCCAAGGCTTACGGCGCTGAACGCGACAACGCCAGGATTTTCTCGGCGCTGAGCCGCGAGGTCGCCGAATCGAACGTGTCGAGCGCGCGCGAGCAGGCCCACGCCGCGGCGCTCTTCGAGCTGGGCTCGGTCGCGATTCTGGCCGTCGTTCTGTTCGTCGCGATTCGCGTGATCCGGGTGCCGTCCGCCGCGATTCTGATTCTGCTGCTGCTCTTTGCGCGCGTGATGCCGCGCCTGATGTCGGTTCATCGCTCGTATCGGATCGTTATCAACGCCATGCCCTCGTTTGTGGCGGTGCTCGCGCTCGAAGCGCGATGTATCGAGGCCGCGGAACCGGTGGACAGTATCGAGATGGCGCTGCGGTTCGATCGCGAGATCGCAATCGACGGCGCGTCTTTCGCCTATGACGGCGTGCGCGGCGAGGCGCTGCATGCAGTCGGGCTTACGCTCCCGGCGGGAAGCAAAGTGGCGCTCGTCGGTCCCTCAGGCGCGGGCAAGAGCACGATCGCCGACTTGATAATGGGATTGCTCTCACCGGACCGCGGCGCGATTCGTATCGACGATGTCGAGCTGACTCCGGCGCGGGCGCGCGCGTGGCGCGAGTGTATCGGCTACGTCGCCTCGGACACGTTTCTGTTTCACGACACGATTCGCGCCAATCTGAAATGGGCGAAACCGAATGCCAGCGACGGTGAGATTCGCGCCGCGCTCGCGAGTGCCGCGGCCAGTGATTTTGTCGCCGCGCTTCCCGCCCGTCTCGACACCGTTGTCGGTGACCGCGGCGTGATGCTGTCGCAGGGCGAGCGTCAACGGCTCGCGCTCGCGCGCGCGTTCCTGCGCAGCCCCGCTTTGCTCGTGCTCGACGAAGCGACCAACAGTCTCGATGCGGAAAACGAGGCGCGGATCCTGGCCGCGATCGCCGAGCGTGGTGAGAAGCTGACGGTCGTGATAATCGCGCATCGCCTGTCGACGATCCGCTGGGCGGATTTTATTTACGTGGTCGAGAACGGCAGCATTGTTGAGTCCGGCCGGTTCGACGAACTCAGCACTCGCCGCGAGGGGCGTTTTCGCGCGCTGTGCGAGGCACAGAGTCTCAACCTGTGAGACAATGAGCATGATTCTTTTGGCATCGAGGAGATCATGCGATGGGACTTCTGATCGAAGGCGTCTGGCACGATCAATGGTACGATACCAAGTCGCATCACGGCCGCTTCGTTCGCAGGGACTCGGCGTTCCGCAACTGGGTAACGCCTGATGGCGCAGCGGGATCCTCCGGCGAAAGCGGATTCCGCGCTGAGCCGGGACGCTATCATCTTTATGTCTCGCTCGCGTGCCCTTGGGCGCATCGCACACTGATCTTTCGCAAACTCAAACATCTCGAACAGGCTATCTCAGTATCGGTAGTCGATCCCTTCATGGGCGAAAATGGATGGTGCTTCGCGGCGCCCGACGGGTCGATCACGCCGGGCTCGACGCGCGACGACTTATACAGTTCGAAATGCCTGTATCAGATTTATACACGCGCCAACCCGAAATATAGCGGCAATGTCACCGTGCCGGTGCTGTGGGACAAGAATCGCGAGACGATCGTCAACAATGAATCGTCGGAGATCATCAGGATGCTGAATAGTGCGTTCGACGAATTTGCCGACGCATCAGTGAATTTCTATCCAGCCGATCTTCGTCAACAGATCGATCGCATTAACGCCGTCGTCTATCCGAACCTGAACAACGGTGTTTATCGATGCGGATTTGCGACGACACAGGACGCCTACGAAGAGGCATTCGATATTCTCTTCGAGACGCTTGACGGACTGGAGAATCGTCTTAGTCGATCGCGATATATAGTCGGCAATCGCCTCACCGAAGCCGACTGGCGCTTGTTTACGACACTGGTTCGCTTCGACGCCGTGTACAATGGACACTTCAAGTGCAACCTGCGGCGGATAATCGACTACCCAAATCTGTCCAATTACCTGCGCGATCTATTCCAAGTGCCGGGCGTCGCCGAGACCGTCAATCTTTTCCAGATAAAGCGGCACTACTACATGAGTCATGGAACTATAAATCCGACCCGAATCGTGCCCAAGGGTCCGGCGCTCGATTTCAGCGCGCCCCACGATCGCGCGCGCTTCTGATTAGTCACATTCCGTTAATACTCAATTCGTAGAAGCGAAACAGGGTTAAATTTCGGTGACTCTGTTCCTTCCATGCAAGGCCGCGCGCTACACCCTAATCGCCTGATTTCGTTTGTTCGCTTATGGGAGGGCCTTGGGAGGAACAATGAAAAGACGATCGCGAACTTCTATCCTGGTGGCGATGTCAGCCGGAATAGCCATGATGGCGTCCGGTTGCGCCTGGCTTGAGCAACCTCGTGAAGTTGGATGGTGTACTTTCGGCGGCGGCGTGCTCGGCGCGCTGGCCGGAACCGGTATCGGATTCGGCGTGGCCGAAGCCAACAGCAACACTGACGGCGGACCTTCGCGGCAAGCCACTGGCGCCGTGATCGGCGCAGCCGTGGGCGCGCTCTCCGGCGCGATCATCGGGCACTTCGTATGTGATCCGATCGAGCAGCCGGCTGCGCCGCCTCCTCCTCCGCCCCCCCCACCGCCTCCTCCGCCACCGCCGCCGCCGCCCCCGGTGAAGCAGAAGCTCGTGCTGCGGGGCGTGCACTTTGACTTCAACAAGTCGAACATTCGCCCCGGCGATGCTGCGATCCTCGACGAGGCTGCGCAGACGCTAAAGGCGAATCCGGGAGTGACGGTTGACGTCAACGGCTACTGCGATGCGATCGGCGGTACGGAGTACAACCTCCGCCTGTCCGACAGACGCGCACAGTCGGTCGTCGATTACCTTGCGAACCAGGGTATCCCGTCGAGCCAGCTCGTAGCGCACGGCTACGGCAAGACGGATTTCGTCGCACCGAACGACACGGCTGAAGGCCGCGCGCAGAACCGCCGCGTCGAACTGGTCCCCGAGCAATAACTGGCACCACAACCAACGGGGCGCTCGCGAATCTCGCGAGCGCCCCGTTGTTATTTTCGGTCCGCTGTTCCCGGGCGCTTGAACAATCACTACATCCGCGGCGGCTCCATATCGACGAGCAGCGTTGTCTTCAGGCGCTCGAACAACTCGTCGACGTTCCACGGACCGTTGTTGTAGATGATTTTCTCAGGAACGATGTGCGTGTAGCGCATGATGCGGTAACCAGAGGCGCCGAAGCATTGGCCGGTGACTTCGGCAGCGTCGTCGCTCGCGAGGAAGAGGCAGATCGGCGCGATGTTGGCGGGATCTCGCGGCGTGCCTTCGGCCGATTCCGATTGCGGTACCCCGGTCGAGCCGAAGCGTCCCGCCGGAATCGTATCGGTCATGCGCGTCGCGGCGCCCGGCATGATTGCGTTGACCGTGATGTTGTACTTCTTGAACGCAACCGCGCTCGAATAAGTCAGACCGAGAATTCCCGCCTTGGCGGCCGCATAGTTCGGCTGACCCGGACTGCCGAGCGCAGAATTCGACGAGAAATTGATTATGCGTCCGGTCTTGCGCTCGCGCATATGCGCCGACGCCGGGCGCATCGTGCAGTAATGGCCCTTGAGGTGGACGCGAATGACGTCGTCCCACTCTTTCTCGCTCATGTTGAACAGCATGCGGTCGCGCAGAATTCCGGCGACATTGACCAGGATGTCGAGCTGGCCGAATTCCTTGATCGCCTGGTTGACGAGGCCCTCGCCGCCCTCGACGGTCGAGATATCCATGTGATTCGAGGCCGCCTTGCCGCCGGCCTTTTTGATTTCCGCGACCACTTCTTCGGCTGGCGTTTGCGTCTTGTCGATCTCGCCGTCCACCTTGACGCCAAGATCGTTGACGACGACTGCGCATCCTTGCGCGGCGTACAACTTTGCGATGCCGCGGCCGATACCGCGTCCTCCGCCGGTGATGGCGGCTACTTTACCGTCGAGCTTGCCCATTGCTCAGAATCTCCCTTGCGGCGAAATGCCGGAATCCAAACGCGTGCGTGTTTTGGTTCCATCGAGACGCCGCGCACGATCGCGCGACAATCTTCTGAGCGCTTATAGCGCAAAGTTCGGAATCGGCAACAGAGTATCGCTAAGCCGCGCAAGTATCACAGGGTCAGATCCGTATCAGCGGTTCCAGCTTTTCGCCTGAGCGGCGCGCGCGCAGCGGCGCAGTGTCCTGGTAAACGCGTTCCTCGGCGATCTTGCCCTCCCTCAGCGTGAACTTGTCGACGCCGCGCCAATCGAAGCGCTTGCCCTCGACGATTCGCGTCGTTTGCCATTCGATCATGACGATTGCGCCGTCGGGGGTGGGGCGCCAGCTCCAATCCAGAAGCTGCCACACCAGGTCAGGCGCCACGTGCTTCTGCACTTCGTTCAATCGCGGCAGCTCGCTGCCAGTGATTGGCGATCCCACGAGCGGCGTATGCAGCAGGCCATCGGCGTGCCACAACGCCAGGAATAAATCACCATCCCGCGCAGCCCACGCGGCAGCAAAGCGGGTAACAAACTCTGCGACAGCAGCCTCAGTCATAAAATTCCTCCCTGCGTATTCCGACGAACATCAAAACCCCGCAAGAAGGCCAATGTGAAAACTCGGTGGGCCGATCGATAGTCAGTTTGGCGATTGTCACTTACCGGACGGGGTTGTCGCTAGAAGATCGTCCGCAAACCGGCGCATGAGCCGCGTGAGATGCTTCAGGTCTTTCTTGCTCCAACTGGCGAGGAGCCGCGCACCCAGCCGTTCGCGCGCCGCGTCGAGGGCGTCGGTCATGACGCGGCCCTTGGCGGTGACTATCGCCTCCCGCACGCGTCTGTCGCGCTTGGAGGAACGGCGCGCGATGAGTCTCAGCTTTTCGAGTTTCGCGAGTTGCCTGCTGATGGTGGTGTAATCGCGTCCGACCATGTCGGCCAGGTCGCCGACGCCCAGCGGTCCTTTGCGTTCCACCAGCACCAGCAGCGGGAAAAGTGCCCGGTCAATTGAGACGCCCGCTTCGTGAAGGACGAGGCTGTCGCGCTGCGGGCGATTTATCATGCTCACCAGGTCGATGAGCGTGTTGTGCAACTGGCGGATTTCTTTGTTTATAGGTCTAGGGGGCATGGCTCCGTGTGGCGGCATATCCTGATATGTGTATAATACAATATATGTATAAGACACATATCAGGAGACGGCTATGAGCGAAACCTTTTCGACCGATGTGCTGATCTGCGGGGCAGGGGCCGCGGGCCTCACTCTCGCCATCGAGCTCGCGCGCCGCGATGTGTCTTTCCGGCTCATCGATAAGCTCGCGGAGCCGTTCCGCGGCTCGCGCGGCAAAGGCATTCAGCCGCGCAGCCAGGAGATTTTCGAGGATCTGGGCATTCTCGACCGCGTGGTCGCAGCGGGCGGCGAGTATCCGCCGCAGCGCGAGTATCGCGCCGACGGCAGCTATGAAGAATCGCTCATCATGGAGCCCCAGGCGCCCACGCCCGACGAGCCGTACCATATTGCGCTACTCGTTCCGCAGTTTCTGACCGAAGCGGTGATGCGCGAGCGGCTGGCGGAACTCGGACATCGCGTGGAATTCGGCCGTGAGCTGACCAACCTCGCGCAGGATGCCGAAGGGGTCAACGTCCGCATCGGCGGGGCAAAACCTGAAGAGGCTCTGCGCGTGCGCTATCTCGTCGGTGCGGATGGCGGCAGAAGTTTCGTGCGGCACGCGCTCGGGATCGATTATCCGGGCAAGACGCTCGGCGTGCGCGCGGTGGTGGCCGACGTGATCCTCGAAGGACTCAATCGCGACGCCTGGCATCGGTTCAATGAAGGCTCGATGGAAAAACAGATGTCGCTGTGCCCGCTGGCCGGTACCGAGCTGTTCCAGTTGCAGGCGCCGATTCCGATGGAGGGCGATGTCGATCTCACGGCCTCGGGGCTGACCGAAATGGTTGCAAGCCGGATCGGACGAAACGACATCGTGATTCGATCGGTGGGGTGGGCCTCGGCCTATCAAATGAATGCGCGCCTGGCGGACCGTTACCGCGAGGGCCGCGTGTTTCTGGCCGGCGATGCGGCGCATATTCATCCGCCGACCGGCGGCCAGGGCCTCAATACGAGCTTGCAGGATTCCTACAATCTCGGCTGGAAGCTCGCCGCGGTGCTGGCTGGTGCGCCTGATACGTTGCTCGACACTTATGAGCAGGAGCGCCGTCCGATCGCGGCGCAGATGCTCGGCCTTGCCACGAAGCTTCTGGAAGCGGCCAAGCGAGGCGTGATGCGCCGCGGCCGCGAAGTGCATCAGCTCGACCTCGGATATCCGGAATCGTCGCTGGCGCTAGAGAAGCCCGAGCGCAAGGGCGGCCTGCTCGCGGGCGATCGTGCCCCGGACGCGCCGATGCGTGGTGCGGCAGGGGAGCCGCTCCGGCTCTTCAATCTCTTTCAAGGCACACACTGGACGCTGCTCGGCTACGAAGTCGATTCCGCTTCCGCGATCGCTCCGCGCGCGCATCTTCACATCCACAGAGTTGGCGCTCGAGGAGACATCATCGACGAGGGCGGTCACTTTCGCGCGGCCTACGGCCTCACGCCCGGAACATGGGTCCTGGTGCGGCCCGACGGTTATATCGGCGCAATCATTGCGGCGGACGAGGCACGCGCGCTGTCCGGATATCTCAATCGCGTCGGCGTCGCAGGCGCTTGAGTCGAATTCGGGAAGGCGCGACTTTGCGCCGCTTCGAACTCGATGCCGGATGTCAACACCGTTGAACTTCCAGAGCATCTTGGGAAAGTTGGTCTGCCGCTTGTATAAAACCTTGTCAAAAAGTTTTGCACGCCGTAACACGCCTCAGCCAGTGTCTTTTCGTTAACGTGCGGTCGAGTCGACGGGATCGCGCTCCGGTTGCTGTTCACCACAAGCCGCGCGGCACCCGTGCCGCGCAACCGCATCCTGGAAAGGAGCATCATCAAGCGAGGAACCGATCGAGCAGTCGCGGGACGTCGAGGCATCTTCGTTGCGCTAGTGGCCGGTATGATCGCGATACTGGCGGCGAGCGCCGCGCAGGCGCAGCCCATGATCAAGGTCAGTACCGTAGCGGACGACAATGGTTCGAGTGAGTGCACCCTGCGCGAGGCGATCAATGTCGCGGTGGGTGCAACGCCGCTCTCGGAACGACCACGATTCTCAGCAGTACTTTTTCGAACAACGAGGCGATCGCGCAGACCTCGAGTGTCGCGAGCAGCGAGAGGGGCAATCTGGGGCGATGGCAGCGCGACCATAGTCAACAGCAACTTTTTCCGGAAATGAAGCCGATTCCTCTACCACCGGCCCGCGAAGCCGCAGGGCGGGGCCTCTTTAACAACGGGTCTGCCTGGACAATGACCAACTCAACATTTTCGAACAATCAAGCCATCAGCAATTGAGTGCTTTCGGCGGCGACAGCGGCGCCGGAGGCTCCACAACCCTCAAAGGGACCATACTCGCCGGGAACACAGCCGCTGGGACACCTGACAACTGCGATGGCAACCTGCCTGATGACGGTTACAACATAGCGGAGGATAGTTCGTGCAACTTTGCGAGGGGCGGCACCAGCCAGGTCATCACGCCGATCAGCGCCATCGGCCTTGATACAGCGGGACTGGGGCAGAACGGAGGCCCGTCCGAGCAACCTAAACATCGCGAGAGAGGTCGGCTGGTCCGCGGCTTGAGTTGTCTGAGCTCAAGCTCCGTACCAGACAGGTGAGGAGTGCGCGTTCGAGGCTGGCCGCGCCGATTGGAGGACTAACGCCCGCCGCCGCTCGTCGTCGCATCATCCGCGGGTTCCGCGGCGCCGTGCTTGGTCGGCTTCGGCATGTGGATATACAAGTCCTCGGCGGCGGGGCGCTTGTCGGTATGCATCTTCGGCGGGCGCATCGAATACTTGACCTCGCGAAAATGCTCCTTGTACTGGCGC
>DATJMX010000051.1 GCA_035508495.1 Candidatus Binataceae bacterium | reverse complement strand
TGCTTTATCTTGCTCTACGAACGAACGGCCCTTCCCCTCCAAATTCCGTAAACCCATCCACCGATTCCCGCGCGCCGCGCTGCGGCGGAGAATTTCGGTCAATCCGCTCACAATCTGACTTTCCCAGCGCTACCATTCGTGTGATCGAATCCGTTTACGACCTGGGACGCGGTTTCGGGTTGCGGCTTCATCGCTATCGCATCAAGCTCGTTGCGGATCTGCTTCGCCGCATTGGAAAGCATATCTCTAAGCGTCGCGCCGATATCGAAACCAGAAGCGTCAGCTCGTTCGCGCAATTCGTCGAGGTCGGCCTTTGCTCGAGGCGACACCCTTACCGCGATCACTTTAGTCAGCATGTCCTTACGCTTGAGAACCTTCATCGTCGTTTACCTCCGGAGAATCAATTTCCGCGCGTCGCTCGACTTCGCCCTCGGAATCGGCGGCGTGCGTTTCGTTTACGAATCGTTTTTCCCTGTCCGCTTGTAATGTTTACGTTCAGCAGGGAAACAATTTCGGCATGGAACTCAATGGAAAACTTGCTCTGGTGACTGGCGGCAGCCGCGGGATCGGCCGCGCAATTGCGCTTGGGCTCGCGGAAGCTGGTGCGGACGTCGCCGTAAACTTCAAAGAAAACAAATCGGCCGCCGACGAGGTCGTTGCGAGAATCACGAATTCCGGTCGTCGCGCGATCGCGGTGGGCGCCGATGTCTCGGTTCCCGACGAAGTCTCTTCGATGATGGCCGCGATCACGGCTGAGCTTGGCGAGGTGAGTATCCTGGTAAACAATGCCGGCGTCGCTCGGGGGCGCAGGATAGAGGATGTCGATCTCGCCCTGTTTGACGAGACGATCGCGGTGAACCTGCGCTCCGCGTTCCTCGTCACTAGCGCAGTTCTGCCCGCTATGCGGCAGGCCAGATGGGGCCGGCTGATCTTCATTTCTTCGACGGCTGCCAATGTCGGTGGCGTTGTCGGTCCGCATTACGCGGCATCGAAAGCGGGTATGATCGGCCTGATGCATTCCTACGCATCGAATCTGGTGAAGGAAGGGATTACGGCCAACGTCATCTCGCCTGCACTCGTCGAGACCGACATGGTGCAATCCGATTTGAGGATCACTCCCGATCGAATTCCGGTCGGCAGGTTCGGCCGTGTCGAAGAGGTCGCCGATGTCGCGGTGATGCTGGCGCGAAACGGCTACATCACGGGTCAGTCGATCAACGTCAATGGCGGAGTATATTTCACTTCTTATTCGAAGTTCATACTCAGTTGTACCTGATATTCCCGCAATTCCACGCTCGGCGTGTTCACCGCTTGTCCTGTCTGTTCCCTGTGGACGATTTCTGGCATATTTCTGGCAAAATGAGCGGGAAATGGGGAGATATCCACAGGTCGTCAAGTAGCGAAGCGATCGCGAAACCCCTTCTGACAGAAGGGTTTCCATCATTCCTTCTCCCCGTCGTTCCCGTCCCTAATCGAGTTGCCAAGCACAAGGTCGTCGGTTCGAAACCGATCACCCGCTCCAGTTATTCTTCAATATATTCAAGGACTTACGCGGAACTGGCGGCGATGCCTCGATGAGGGTCCGCCAGAATGTGCCCTTATTGTGACCTCCGAACGAATTGAGGCGTCAATTCCTGCCCGGCGCAGTGAACGCATCCGCTGACTGGCGGGGCGAACGGCCAGAGTCGTGGAGCGATGGTACGGAACGGCGGCTTCTCACGTGGTTATTCAGACCGACAATGGCTCTGAATTCCGCTACCTGTGAATGGATGAATGGGCATTCGAGCACGGCTGCGCTCGCAGTTCATCGATCCCGGAAAGCCGGTCCGGTCCAGAACACCTTCATCGAATCGTCCAAGAGCCGCTTGCGCGATGAGTGCCCCAGCGAACAGGTCTTCTTTCGCTCGCCGATGCGCGCCCCAAGATCGAGCAGTGGCGAGTTCGATACTATCGTAAGCGGCCGAATTCGAGCCTCGGCTGCCTGGCACCCGAGGAGTTTCGTCGCCAGCGCCTAAACAACGAGGAGCGAGACTGCCGCGCGCAACGCTTGGCCAGCGAAGCTGGCCGGCTCGCTGCACGGCGCAGCAGCCTCGATTCCAAAATCAGACAGTTCTCGCCCAGCCGCGGTCAGTCGAAGGCTGCGGCGAAAAGCTGGTCAAAGACAGAGCAGAAAAGGAAGTGCCCAATAGCCAGTTGTTAGAGGTTGCCAAGCAACTCTGTAGAGTGCAATAAACGCCGGAAACACCGGCACCAACCGACCACACCACGCCGAATTTTCTACTGCCGGTCCGGATACTTCTGCGGGGCGGGTCACAACTCCGCGACATGAAGGTTTCAGCTGAGGTCGAAATTATGCCGCCCAGGGTGATGCGCGCGTATGCGACGTTTTGCGGCCTGGCGCTAGCCCGAGCCCATGACAAAGCGGGCGATGCAGCGATGATCGCGGGCTACCTTGGCAACATCGATCACTTTGATGAGGCGATGGGCGACTACGCCATTGCTTATGGTGATCAGGTCGAACGCGACTACGAGACCTTCGTCAAGGCCATCCGCAGTGGCCGCATCAAGACCGATGTGAGCCCAAGTCGTCTCGCGACCGCGCTGCGATGAGTCTTGCCGCCTTGTAGTAAGTCCGGGTATCGAACACTCGAAAAGTAACCAAATGATCAGCAGAACCGGACCAACCGCTCACTTGCGACTCGTGTTAATATTCGCGGCGATAGCTTTGGTGGTGGCGGCTCATCCGCGATGGGCGGAGGCTCAACCCTCCCTCTCCGAAACTGAAAAGCTCGAGCAGGAATTCGCCGACCCTCTGACGACGCTACCGCAACTCTTCTTCAAGGATGCTTACTCGCCGGCGACGTTCGGCACCCATGTCCAAACCAACAATGCCGTGCTGCGCGCGATCATTCCGCGCGTTCCGCCCTACTCGCTGCTTCCCTTCGTTCAGCTCATCAGGCCGACGTTCACCGTGGTCACAGTCCCGAGTCCTGGCGGCGGCTCACGGACCGAATTTGGCGATACGCAGTTGTTCGACCTCGCGGTTCCGCGCTGGCCCGGAAGAGACTCAGGATTTGCATTTGGCGTGGGTCCGACGTTCGTCTTTCCCACAGCGACCTCCAAGAGCGCAGGTCAGGGAGCATGGCAGGCGGGGCCTGCGTTCGCGGCCGGCTACTATGGGATTCCGTGGTTTCTCGCCGGATTCCTTTTTCAGAATCCGATCTCATTCGCGTATACGTCCGCTAATCGACCACCGCAGAGCGTGATGGAATTTCAACCGATATTACTGGTTCATCTTTGGCGCGGTTGGTATTTGCGATCGGCTGACGCGACCTGGATGGTTTCCTGGCAACATCATTCGCCGACGACGCTGCCGCTCAGTCTAGGCCTCGGGCGCGTGATGGTGCGTCCGGGCTTGCCACCAATCAATCTTTACGTGGCCGGACAGTGGATGGCGTATCGGCAGTACTCGCCCCTCGCTCCCCAAACAACAATCGCTTTTGGCATCACCGTCGGGTTTCCAGAATTTCGGAAGTGGTGAGGCGCGCTTTCGCTCGTCACTTGTAGCCAGCGGGAAACAGGAGCGTTATGGTCGCGCGCATTATCCATTGCGGGGCGCCGTCCGGACGCTTGAGCAGGTCGTAGGCGCCAATCTGCAGACTCAAACTCTGAGAGGCAATGTTGAACGCCTTGCCGATATCGGCGCCCATCGGAATGAGCCAGGCATTGGCCGTGTCGGCTGTCCAGTCGTAGGTGATTTGCCGATCGCAGTCGACGTACCAACCGTTCTCGAAGTTGTAGCTGAGTTGAGGCTCGATGTAGGTCTGATTGACGCTTCCGCGCTCACGATTTCCGGCAAACGACATCAGTTGGTCGGCGAGAATGTAATTGGACCAAGGACCCTCTGAGTAAACAGCGCCGCGGTTGGTCCGGCCGACCAACGGCCGGTTCCCAGTTCCGAGCTGCTGGCAGTGGGGAAATCAAAGATAGACCCCAAGCCCCAGATCCAAGTGGTATTTTTGGCTGGCGAGAGAAAAAATGAAGTCTCGAGGTCTTCCAGCCCGGATTCTTCATGCGGAGTGGGAGAGTAAGCGACAGTCATGCTCGGCCGTGCGAACAGGTCCCAATCCGTATTCAGCGAGAATGGCAGCAATGGCTCGAAGTTTACGGCGTCGCCAACCTTGTGATCCCGGCCTAGCTGAAATCCCGTCGTGGACTGAATCGGAATTTTGACGGAATCCTCAAATGGGTTGTGGACGCTAACTGGCAGCTCCTGAGCGGACATGGCGCTCGTCGTCGATGACGCTGGCGTCGCAGCCTGTTGCGCAAGTGCCGACGCCGACAAAAAGACGCCTAGCAACATTCCCACAACCGTTATGCAGAGCGAGAATTGCAAACGCGGCAGCTTCAAGTTGGCACTTTTTAAGGGGCGGCGGTGCCGAACCATTTGTCGTAGATCTGCTGATAGGTGCCCTTCTCACGAAGCGCTATCAGAGCGAGGTTGATCTTCCTGCGCAGCGGGCTGTCCAACTGCACCATGATGGCGGCCGGCGCAGTGTTGAATTCGGGACCGACCGTCTTCACCCGATCTTTTCCTTCATGCGCCGCATAGTAAAGGAGTAATGGCGCGGCCGTGACGACAGCATCCACCTTCTTATCCATGAGAGCTGTAAACATTTGATCGGTCGTCGCGAACTCCTGCACCTGTACGTGCTGTTCGCGAAGATAATCGGCGGCGGTGGTGCCGGCTAGCGTGGCGACCTGCTTACCAGGTAAATCGTCCGGCCCCTCGATAGCGCCACGAATCTGTTGAACGGTCAGGGTCGCGGTTAGCTGGGCAGTATACAGCGCGACGAAAACCACACTCACGAACATCCAGAAGTTCGATATCACGCGCGCAACCCATTGATGCGGCATCGTCTGCGCTTGCGATGTTAGCGACGATAGTCCCCAATAAATTGCCTCGAAGATACCCGGAAAGTAGTTCCGGTTCGAAAGCATGCCGTCCGGGTCCCGTCGATCCAGGAGCCAGATCAAATGAGCCGGAATCAGTACGATCAGCAGCGCCACGCCGAGCCATAACAGGGTCGTTCGCGAAAACAGCAGACGGAGCAGGTCCGATAGGGGGTTAGCCGTCCCCGTTCTTTCGCCCGTATCCAGCACCATAATCTGCAGGCCTGTTTGCAATGTTGGGATGGAAAAGTCGAAGACCTCATCGCGCGTCGACGTTATAAAGACGCCCAGGATGAGATCGACGCTTTTGGATCGTAATGCCTCCTCCATCGAGGTTATGTCGGGCATGATTTGATAGCTCGTCTTCAGCTTCAGCCGCGCCGCAACCGCGTTCCAGAGATCGACGGCGAATCCGGTCAGGTGGCCGTTCTGTTCCATGACTATCGGCGGAGCAATAATTGCGGCCACACGAATCTCCGCGGTTTCGCTTTGTGGCGAAGCGGCGGGAGAGCCAGCGGTTTGTGAATAAACGGGAGCCGCCAAGGCAGCTCCCAGGATCGCGATTGCCAACACACCAAGAATCTTTCTCAAGGACACTCCTGTCTGATCTCTACGAGGCTTTCGCGACTGATGCTGAGGAGCGACTAGCCCGGCCAACGAACCATCGCCGGCACCCGGTAGGCGCATTCCCAGTTCGAGTTCTTCTCGCTGCGCAACGGCGTCATCGCGGCATCCGGCCAGGAGTTCATATGCGGACCGTTGTCGGTGCTGTACATCGCGAACGCATTGCCCGCGACGATGTCCGGATCATCCAGCGCCTTGAGAACCGCACCGACGTTCTTGTCGTGATCGATCATGGTGTCGTGATATGGGCTCTGCCGGCGTCCAGACTGACCGAGACTCTCCGGTTTGGTGTGGGTGCGAAAATGCATGTGGGTGAAATTGACCCAGACAAAGAAAGGCTTGCCGGCCTTGCTCTGCCGCTGGATGAAATCTACGGCTCGCTCGGCGATGTCATCGTCGATGGTCTCCATCCGCTTTTTGGTCAGAGCGTCCGTGTCCTTGCATACCTGCCTACCCACCTTGCCGAAGCGCGGATCCACCGTCTCGTCGTCCGTGCCTGATGCTTTGCAGTCCGACATCAGTTTGGCCGATATCATCCTTCCACTCGGGATGCTGCGGTGCGAGCGCCGCGACCCGAAAGAAAGCGAACGCCAGCTGCGCATACATCGGTTGCTCTACCCATAGCGTGCCGTCCTGATCGAAGGTGGCGAAACGAGCACCCGGTGCGACGAAGCCAGGATTGCCCGCTGTCGTCGTGGAAGCGACAAAATTGACAATGGCCTGTTTGGCGGGTCGGTCGTTCCTGGACGACAGTTGATCGGGCGCGCTTTGCGCGTGAGCGCTCGAAACCAAAACGCAAAGCAGCCCGAGTGCCACGGCGGCATTCCGCGATCTAGCCAGAATGATTTCATCGTTCCAATAAGTCCTTATCGATAATAACAACTAGGAGCCGATCTGCCGTGAAGGCGGGAATAAGGTGGGCGAGCCGCTTACCTCACGACTGAACGAAGTTATGACCGCGAGACCATTGGGAGCATTAGCGAATCGACTATCGGAGGAATGTTATTTGTTGGTCCTGTGCGCCACAGAGCAAAGTTACCTGCCTCGCAGGTCTGCCGATCGGGAACGTTGTGGCTCTTGCCGAACCACGCCGTGCTGTAGTCGTTCTGTGGTTCCGCTGCTCCTGAACATCGGGGAATTGTAACTGGAATAGCCGGTCGCCATTTCCATGATGACGCCGGTAGCGTCGGTGTGATGGTTGCGACCCGTGATGAGCGCCGCTCGCGTGGGCGAACAGAGCGCAGTTGTGTGAAATTCCGTGTAGCGGAGGTCAGCCTTAGCCAGAAGATTGAGCGTGGGGGTAGGAATCGGTCCGCCGAACGTGCGGCTCGCTCCGAAGCCGACGTCGTCGGTCAGAATCAAAAGAATATTTGGCGCTCCTTTGGGCACGTTGACAGGTTTGGGGAAATCCGGCTTCGATTCCTCGGCCATGCGCTTGATTACTCCCTTGAAGGGAGCTTGTCAGTTGTCGCTTGATTTCTGCGCGACCGAGGTTCTAACCCTTACGTGCAGCGATCGGGCGGGATAGACTCCGCTGCGCGACTGCGAGGCTTTCGGTATGTTGTTCGAGGCGTTCAATAGTTAATAGTTCAGAGCGAATCGGCTGTTCCGCATCCAAAACAAAGGCCGGCGATCGCGTCGGGTGGAAGTCGAAGAATCGAACCTTTCACGCTGGCTTGTTAGTCGCCTGATGCAGGCAGAGAAACTGCGCGCTTGATCTAACGGGAGGAAAAAGAAAGGGCGGGCCGAAGCCCGCCCCGCTCAACGGCTTTAATGGCGGCTACGGCCACCATTGTTGCCACCGCCGAAACTCGATTCGCGAGGTTTTGCCTCGTTCACCTTGATGTTTCTGCCCTTGAGCTCGGTATCGTTGAAACGCTGAATCGCAGCCGAAGCCTCTTCAGCGGATGCCATTTCGACAAAGCCAAAGCCTTTGGACTGGCCAGAGAACTTGTCCATGATGACAGCGACGCTCTCGACCTTTCCAGCTTGCGAAAACAGTTGTTCCAGATCGCCATTTGCGACCGAATAGGCGAGGTTGCCTACGTACAATTTACTGGGCATATATGCCCTCCGTGATTTTTGGCTGGGAAGCTCTCGAACAGAAAACCCGGGCTGATTCCCGAGTTAAGGTGAAGGGAACGATCCAGACGTGATGGTCTTTTATACGCTATTTAACGACCGAAAGATACCATCCAGGTCGACGACTTTTTCTGCTTATTTAGAAATTCTGGACATTCGCAGGCGCTCAAGGTGAATGGTTAGCTTGCCGCCGTTGTTGAAGATCGCGCCACCACCGCGCCGTCCACGGTGACTCCTTCGCCGGTTCCATCAATCGTCACCGAGTTCGCGATCGCGGGAGAGACTCGCCAGCGTGATCGCGATGTTGGAGATATTGAATACGATTTTGAATGGTGCGCCGGTTCCGCTAGTGGCGCACGTATCAGGCGCTGCCGAACCACCTTGCGCAACATTGATCGCGTCGCGCAGGGTGCGGTTTGGCCATGCGGCAGCTGGGAGCTGGCAAAGTAAGACCGAGTAGCTTGGGCTTTTAAAGGTAACTACGGCGCGCGAAAGATAGAGAATGTTGATCTCGCGTGTTCGACCAGACGATCGCGATTAACCCAGGTACGCGTTTCCACTGCCGTCTGTTTCGCAAATGCGCCGCGCCAAATGGGGAGTTGGATCTTTTGCTCCTCGACGCCCGCCAGCGGCGCGGTCGGTCCGCACTGCGCCGCTTCGAAGGCTGGCACGATCGGCCCGATTCACTCCTACGCCTCGAATCTCGTCAAGGAAGGGATTGCAACCAATATGGTCTGTCGGGCAGTCGTCGAGACTGACATGGTGCGAGCGGATTTGCGGATCGCTTTCGAGCGAATTCTGGTCGGCGGCCCTGCTCGCGTCGGAGAAGGTCGCGGACGTCGCCGCGAGTCTGACGCGGAATAACTACTTCACTAGTCAGCCGAGCAACGTCAATGACGACGCGTGTGTCACTTCTGAGTAATCGCAGTTGGTACTCATTACCAGGGCTCCGGTGCCGCCCTGAAGCGGTGAACTCTCATGCGAAAGATTTCACGACGAGAAATCTTGTATCGTCACCAGGTCAGCACGATCTTATGCAAGGCGCCACTTGAGCAAGGTTGCAACTGCATTGGCCGGGGTCAGGTCTGGCTTAAGCGCCAGTTCCAGGACAGAGACATTATCTATATTGACCTGGTATTCTTCGATCTCGCTGGTCGAGCCGTGCGGGCTAAAGCTCCATTGCTGGCGAACAATCTCATTGAATGGCCCGCCCACTCCGGCCGACCATCGAAGAGTGAATTCCTGGGTCCGCTCGACTTCTGTCTCTGAAAACTCGATTCTGATTAGGCGAAGCGCCGTCGGCTTGTCGAAGATGATCCGGATGAGTTGCTGACCCTTTTGATCCGCCCGCCAGCCAGGTCCCTTTCCCGCGCTCAGAGCAAATTCGATCGGGAAGTTTGGATCCTCGGATGTGAGTTCGATTTTGGCCAACTGTTCGAGTGCGAGCCATTGCGCTTCGGCACGCTGCTCAGGGCGAATGGTGGCCGGGTTGAGTATACTTTTCCGCATGGTTTGTTTTCCTTTGGGTCGAGCGGCCTTTGCCTGCAGCATCCTCGATAATGGTACAAAAATACGCTGAGCTGAAATGGATTTCAGCAGGCAAGACCGCGAAGTATGAAGACCAAATCACCGACGGAAAAGTGAATAAGGTTCGCTCGCCGAGGATATCGGAGCAAGAAATCCCTGACAAATAGGAGCTAGCTGCTACTCATCCGCGCGCGAAGGCTGCGCGGAGAAAATTGGCTCTGCTTTCGTCAGAGCCAAAGAGCTGGAAGTAATTGAGTAAGTATCTCTCGCATCAACAAATCACAGTTGCTGCCCTTCTATAGCTTTTTGAGCGGGCAGCTTTGCGGCGCCTGTGATGCGGCGATCCTCCTCCGCTTCCGCGCGGTATTTACGACTCGGACCCGATGCGTTGGAAGGAAATCAATTCAGATCGATAATCTGGCCGGGTTGCGGTCCTGGAACGATATCTTTGAGATCGGCATCTTTTCCGTCACTCGGGCGCTGCTCCCGTTCAGCGATGCGCTTGGCGCGGCGCTGTTCCTTATCCTGTTGTTTTTGCCTTCGAACGCGCTCTCGTTGGCGTTTTTCCATGAAGCTCCTCTACAGATTGAATTGGTCACAGACCGCCGTGCAGGCGTGCCCGCTGACGAAGTACGCGCCCGCAGGCGATCCAAGCGGTAAACCGCTCGCGGCTATTGCTCGCACTTACCAGCGGTTGCGCGAGCCTCCATTGCCATTGCGCCCGCCACCGCCGAAATTCGATTCTCGCGGCCGGGCTTCATTTACTTTAATATTTCGACCCTTCAGTTCGGTATCGTTGAAGCGTTGAATGGCGCTGGTTATTTCTTCCGCCGTCGTCATCTCGACGAAGCCGAAGCCCTTTGACTGACCCGAGAATTTATCGGTGATCACGGTCGCGCTCTGAACCTGACCGACTTGTGAGAACAGATCACGGAGATCATCATTGGAAACCGAGTAAGCCAGGTTACCCACGTACAGTTTGCTGGGCATAGTTGCCCTCCCGAGTTTTATGCCGGTAGTTCCAAGCGGAGAACCCAGGCGAATTCCGGGGTCGTTGGTGGGAACCTCCAAGCGTTGCGGCCTTGAGTCTACAGGTTTCGGGCAGGCGAAGATACCACGCATGCATCATATGCCCAGCAAGCACAAAGCATTCACCATAATAAAACGACCACTTGCAGCGGCTATATACGCCTAGCCTCGAAATTGATATATTTGTTTTCTCTCGCCTTCGGATACCAGGTTCTGGATCAGATTCGGTCCGCTGCCCGGACAATCCGAATCTTTCGGTCACTTGAGGAGACTCCATATGCCTAAGGTGTACGTGGGCAATCTTGCCGGCTCGGTTACCAGCCGCGATCTTGCTGCGCATTTCTCGCGCGCTGGAGAGGTGCTGAACGCACTCGCGATCAAGGACAAAGTGTCAGGAGTGTGCCGCGGTTTCGGATTCGTCGAAATGGCGGAGTTGGCGGACGTCGCGGTCGCGATCAGCCTGTTGAACAACAGCAAGCTCAACGGCCAATCGATAAAAATAGAATTCGATCCTTCACTCAAAAACGGCAAGGCGCGAAATCGGGCTGTGGCAGCGCGGGTTACCGAACGATAGCAGACGCGCGTTGCGTAACTGGCGGCTTGAGGAGTTGAAATGAGTTTGAAAGTTGTCGGATGGGGAAGCCACGATTTCACGGTTAAGATGCTCGATTGGTCCCCGGTTCGCGGGTCACGGCTGGCATTCAGTTGTCGCAGATGCGGGCGGAAATTTTGTCATTTCAGCTTACAGAGGGGCGAAGCCTGGGCGGTTGATGGAGACGGCCGCGCGCTCGAAAGCCAGGTCAGCAATCGCTGGTTAGATGAGCAGTGTCCGCGTTTGTTCAGTGCCGTCGACATCGAAGACCGGAAGCTTCTTTCCAAACCCTGAGCGTGCCGCTCGAGTTCTTCCCTGCAACCGTTCCGTGCGTGAAGCCCTTGATTCTGGGGCAACATTGCCATAGGATTCCGGCAAGCCAATCGTTGGCCAAGCGCGCGGATTCACGCGACGCTCATCCTTCAGCCCTCAGAACCTTTCGTTCGGCTTCACGCCCTACTCTGAATCCACTGGCTCTGAAATCGGAGTTTTTCTGTCTTTTTGTGAACTTTCTCTATCGCCCGCACTTCTGAAGTCGGTCCATCAAAGGGGTTATGGTCAACCGACCGCAATTCAAACCAAGTCAATTCCAGTTGCGGTTGCGGGGCGCGATTTGATCGCAACCGCGCAAACCGGCAGCGGTAAAACCGCGGCCTTTTTGCTGCCGATCCTGGATCGTCTGCACCAGCATCCAGCGCGCGGAGTCAGGGCGCTGGTGCTTGCGCCCACGCGGGAACTCGCTTTCCAGATCGGCCGAGAGTTTCAACTGTTCTGCAACGACGCTCGCATTCGCGCCGCGGTTATCGTCGGGGGCGAATCGATGAACCGGCAGTTAGGTGAACTGCGCCGCGGCGTCCAGCTAATCGTCGCCTGCCCGGGACGCCTCATCGATCACCTCGACCAGCGTTCGGTGAAGCTCGACATGATCGACGTGGTCGTCATCGACGAGGCTGATCGGATGCTGGATATGGGCTTCATGCCCCAGGTGCGAAGGATCCTCAAAGCCACCCGCAGCCCGCGCCAGACGCTGATGTTCTCGGCGACGATGGATCCGCAGGTTCAGCACGTTGCGCGGGAGTTTCTGACCAATCCCGTCGAAGTGCGCGCCGATGATATTTCCACGCCGCGGCCGGAAATCAAGCAGAGCGTTTGCCCGGTGACGCAAGAAAAGAAACCGCAGTTGCTGCTGCATCTGCTGGGCCGCGACGAAGTGATCTCCGCGATCGTGTTTACTCGAACCAAGACCCGCGCGGATCGGGTGGCAAAACTGCTAACCCGCAACCGCGTCAACGCGGTGGCTATTCACGGCGGCCGATCCCAAAGTCAGCGCACTTCGGCGATGGCGGGATTTCGCAAGGGCCAGTATAGAGTACTGGTCGCGACTGATGTTGCGGCGCGCGGAATAGATATTCCGGACGTGTCTCACGTAATCAACTTCGATCTGCCGGAAGAACCTGATTCCTACGTCCATCGTATCGGCCGGACCGGCCGCATGGGCAAATTGGGTGAAGCGGTGAGCTTCGTGAGGCCCGAGGATCGGATGGCGTTGCGCGGTATCGAGCGCACGCTTCGCATCAGCATCAAGCAGGCAACTATCCAGGGATTTGAGCAATCCGATATGGCTTCCGGCTCGAGTGAAAGCAGCTCCGATCGGCCGGCGAAACTTAATACTACTTCATCCGTAATACAGCAAAGGCGCCATCGGCCACGCCACGCGAAGTTCCCCTCGGCCCGGGCAAAAGTATCGTAGAGAACAGGAATATCGCGGAGGGCGGTGTGCTGGCCGCCTTCCACCAGAGTTGTGGATGTTCACGCTCGTAGCTGCGGGGCAGGAAGCGCTGTAAGATGAACCCATCGTTTAGAGACAGTACATATCGCATTTATCTGGAGTTCCTTGAAACTGCAGAGAAAAAAAGACGGTGGAGCATTTTCGACGATATACCATGGGACAAGCTGGACGCTGCAAGATCGAGCGACTCAATCGCGGATTCGGTCGAAATATATTGTTCCGAAGAACTATATGTTCCTGATTATGTAGCCAAAGCACTCGAGATCCTGCGGACCAGCTTTGGCATGGCTTGGTTCCAGACCCAGTGGGCTGCCGAGGAAACCCGTCATGGACTGGTCTTTCGCGAATACCTGACCCGCTCGGGACAACGCTCGGCAGACGAATTCGCTACCCTTGAGGGGGACCTCTTCTCCAAAACCTGGCAACTCCCCTACAAGACGCCCCGTCGCATGGTTTGCTATGGCGCCCTGCAGGAGAGCGTAACCTACGTCGCATACAAGGTGCAGAAAGACCGCGCCCGGGAAACCGGCGACCAGGTGCTCGAGGCTATCTTTCATTTTGTAGGTAGAGACGAAGCCGCTCACAGCGGCTTCTACCGCGAGATACTTGAACTGGAACTATCGCAGGATCGGGCGGGAACGGTGGCGGACCTCGCGCACGTTCTTGCCACATTCAAAATGCCGGGCGATGGCCTGATTGCAAATTATCGCGAAAGACTACACAGCTCGGGGGCTGGAGTGAGTCCACGAGTGTTTATTGAGCGCGTGGTCCTGCCCCTCCTGGCGACGCTCAAGATTGAGCGGCAGGAACTGAAGCACGCCGCCGATAATCGCCTTGTCCAAACTACCCGGCGGACGGCATCGTCGAATAATCATCGAGGGCTGTAGCCCAGCGCACCGCGAATCGTCTGGATGCGTTTCTGGTCGCTCTGTGCGCCGAATTCTTTGCGTCTGAGAAGCTCCATTTCGCAAAAGCGTTGACGCCGACGCGGTTGGAATGTTGACGCCAGGCAGAGAGATAATCGGGCCATGGAACTCAGCGGAAAAGTTGCCCTGGTCACTGGCGGCAGCCGCGGTATCGGGCGCGCGATTGCGATCGCGCTTGCCGAGGCAGGCGCCGACGTTGCGGTAAACTTCAAAGAGAACAAATCGGCAGCCGACGAGGTCGTTGCGACGATCACAAAATCCGGCCGTCGCGCGATAGCAGTTGGCGCCGATGTCGCGCTTGCTGGAGAAGTCGCCGAGCTGATCGCCGCGATCGCCGCTCAGCTCGGCGAGATCGGAATCCTGGTCAACAATGCCGGCGTCGCGCGCGGGCGCAAGATCGAGGACGTCGATCTCGCTCTGTTTGACGAGGCGATCGCAGTAAACCTGCGCTCGGCGTTTCTCGTCACGGCCGCGGTCCTGCCCGCGATGCGGCGCGCGAAGTGGGGCCGGCTGATCTTCATTTCTTCAACCGCGGCCAACGTCGGCGGCGTCGTCGGGCCGCATTACGCGGCGTCGAAGGCCGGTATGATCGGCCTGATGCACTCCTACGCCTCGAATCTCGTTAAGGAAGGGATAACGGCGAACGTGATCTCACCGGCACTGGTCGAAACCGACATGGTGCGATCCGATTTGCGGATCACTCCCGATCGAATCCCGGTCGGCAGGTTTGGGCGTGTCGAGGAGGTGGCCGAGGTCGCAGTGATGCTGGCGCGCAATAGCTACATCACGGGTCAATCGATCAACGTCAACGGCGGAGCATATTTCACTTCTTAGTAATCGAAAACTCCGCCACCGAATAAGTAAATGCGCGCCGCGCACCGCATCGAGCTGACTACTCGGCGCAGGCGCCCGCGAGGCTGCACACCGCGACGCCGCGACGGCCTTCGCGCAGATCGTTGCGATCGTAACCGTTAGTCAGATAGCTGAACGAAATCCCGGTCGCGGGATCGGCCCATCCGATTTGGCCGCCGAAGCCGGGATGCCCGAACGCTTCAGGCGAGTTGGTCCGTCCGAAGCCGCGCAGATTGGCTTTGCCGTCGTCGCCGGCGATCACGATTCCGAGCGCGCGGTTGGCCTTGATGCCGCGAGCAGGATCGATCAGGTCGCCGCTGCGGATGCGCCGCGCCTCGCGCAGCATCTCCGAATTCCAGATGCGGGTGCCGTCGGATGCTTTGCCGTCGTTCAGCAGCGCCTGGTAGAAAAGCGCGATATCGCCCGCCGTGGTCATCAGACCGCCCGCGGGAAAATCCGTCTCGCGCATTTCCGGATCGTTCATCTCCAGCACCGCGCCTTCGCTGATCGATCCCAGGCTCGCACGCGGCGGTGTGATGCCGAGCTTCTGGTACTCTTCGTCCTTGGCCGCCTCGCCCACCCATTTCACGTCCGCCATTCGGCTTTGGATCGAGCGCGGCAGCCCGATGCGCAGATCGGGGAGGCCCAGCGGCTGCGCGATTCTCTCCCGCACGAAATCGCCCAGGCGCTTGCCGGTGATACGCTCGATCGCCTCCGCGATCGGCCAGTAGTTAGCATGGATGTGGTAGAAAAATTTCTCGCCTGGCACGTTCACCGGCTTCCACTGGGCGAAGCGTTCGAGGCGCCGCTTGTGATCGCCCCAATCCTTGAACGAGCCCGGCGCGGTCGGGATGCCCGCGGTGTGAATCAGCAGATGCTCGATCGTAGTCGTCTCTTTGCCATTGGTGCCGTACTCGGGCACGTACTTGACGATCAGATCGGAAGTTTTGATTTTCCCTTCCTGGATCAGGAGCCACAGCGCCGATGAAGTGATCGCCTTGGTCGCCGACATCGCGACGAACACCGTCTCGTCGCCGGCCGGTTTTTCGACGCCGCCCTGCACGGCGCTGCCAAAGGCTTTCATCGCCGCGATCTTGCCCTTGCGCGCGATCGCGACCTGGCAGGCTGGGAGCACGCCTTCTTTGACATCGCGCTCGGCGCGATCGAAAAGCGCCTGAACTTTGTCCGGATTCAGACCAACTTCACGAGGGCTTTCGGCAAAGAATTTTTCAGCCGGCATTGCGATCTCCTTGGCCACAAATGGCGCTCGAGCATCGTCCATATTCGGCCAAGGCCGAGTCCGAGTGCAAACCGATTTGCGGCCGGCAGCTCGATCGCCCACCAGCTCTAGCGGCTAAGATGCTGGAGCCTGGCGGATTAAGGCGTCGAGAGCATCGACGTCGATCGGTTTTGACAGGTGATGCTCGAAGCCGTGACTCTTCGATCGCAGGCGGTCGGATTCCTGTCCATAGCCTGTGAGGGCGAATAGCCGCGCGGCTCGGAGTCCTGGCAGCTCGCGAAGTTTCGCGGCGAGCTCATAGCCGTCCATCACGGGCAGGCCGATATCGAGCAGGATCACGTGGGGCATGAACGCCGGCGCGACTGCGAGTGCCGCGATCGGATCGAGCACGGCGCGCGTCACGTGGCCCTTGGCTTCGAGCGCCATCGCGAGGAGTTCGGCCCCATCTTCATTGTCGTCGACGATCAGCACCTTCGTTAGTGCCAGCGCCGGCGCCGGGCTTTGACCGCGTGTTTCTTCGAGCTCGTGTCCGGCGCTGTGCAGTTCCGCGGCGGGCAGGCGGATCGTGAAAACGCTGCCCCTTCCAGGTCCGGCGCTCGCGGCCGTGACAGTGCCGCCGTGCAGGGTGACAAGATTGCGCACGATGCTGAGACCGATACCGAGGCCGCCGCGCGAGCGGTCGATACCTTGGGTACCCTGGAAGAAAAGATCGAACACGTGAGCGACGAGCTCGGGCGTCATGCCGATTCCGTTGTCGCGAACGCGCAGCTCGATTTCATCGCCGTCGCGCCGGGCGCTGATTTCGATTCGGCCCGCGGGTTCGGTGTACTTCGCCGCGTTGGTCAACAGATTCGCGATCGCCTGCGTCAGCCGCGCCGGGTCAGCACTCACCCGCAAGCCCCTGCTCGGCACGGTGACCGCCAGCGAATGCATCCGGCCCTCGATGAGCGGACTCGCCATCTCGATCGCCTTTGCGACGACGCTTGCAATCTCGAGCGATTCTTTCTTGAGCTCGACGTTGCCGCGCTTGATGCGCGAGATGTCGAGCAAATCGTCAACCAGCCGCGCAAGGTGATTTGCCTGGCGCATGATAACCGCGCGCTCGCGATCGTTCGACTCGCCTTTGCGAAGTTCCATCAGATGCAGCGCGGTAAAAATTGGCGCCAACGGATTTCGCAGCTCATGACCGAGCAGCGCGAGGAATTCGTCCTTCGAGCGATTGGCCTCTTCAGCCGCGATACGCGCCTCACGCTCGCGGTTAAGGAGCTGCTCGCGCTCCACGGCGACCTGCGAGCGCATACGATTGAGCTCGAGCTGCGAGCGAACGCGCGCAAATAGCTCGCGTGCGCTGAACGGCTTAATCAAGTAGTCATCGGCGCCGCGATCCATGCCCTCCACCCGCGCCTCTTCGCCCGCGCGAGCCGAGAGCACGATGATCGGAACGGTCCGCAACTGCGGATCCGCGCGCAGCTCGGCGATAAGCCCAAAGCCGTCGAGGTTCGGCATCATCACGTCGGTCAGCAGCAAATCGGGGCGACGCGCCCGCGCTGCATCCAGGGCGAGGCGTCCGTCCGCGACAGCTTCGACCTCGTAGTGCTTGTCCAGCAGATGCTCGATGTAATCGCGCATGTCGGCGTTATCGTCAGCGAGCAGGATATGCGCGCCGCGTTCGGCGGGTGCGAACTCGGCGCTGTCACGCCCGTCCTCGACCGCGGCCTTCTGGCCCCAGCGTCTTGCTTCCTCCAGGTAGAGCGCGGCGCTCGACCCGGTGGACGATTCGGGCGGATCCATCGTCACGCGATCCTGCGGAAGGTGCGCATAGCCAGACGGAATCGTGACGGTGAAGGTGCTGCCCTTCCTGAGTTGGCTGGTCGCCGCGACTTCGCCGCCATGCATCTGCACCAACTGGCGCACCAGGGCAAGCCCGATGCCGGAGCCTTCGTAAGTGCGCGAGCGCGTGGCTTCGACGCGATGAAAGCGATCGAAAATCTTCGCGGTTTGCTCCTCGGGAATACCGACGCCCGTATCGCTGACTGCGAGCTCGATTTCACCGTCGAGCCGGCGCAGGCGGACCGTTATGCCGCCTTCGAAAGTAAACTTGAACGCATTCGAGACGAGGTTGAGAACGATCTTCTCCCACATCTCGCGATCGACGTAGACCGGATCGCGCAAATCCTCGAGCTCGTAGGCGAGCGTGAGACCGGCGCCTTCGACCAGCGATTGAAACGACGCTACGACGTCGCGCGTCAGGGTGCGCAGATCGGTCGGCCGGAACTCCGCTTCCTCGCGGCCTGCCTCCATGCGCGAGAATTCGAGCAGCGTGTTGACCAGCTTCAACAGGCGCGTGCCGTTGCGCAACGCCACGACGAGCTTTTCTCGATCCAGCGGCGCGAATTGCGCTGCCGATCCGAGCATCTCCTCGAGCGGACTCATGATCAGCGTGAGCGGGGTGCGAAATTCATGACTGACGTTGGTGAAGAAGAGGGTCTTGGCGCGATCGAGCTCGGCCAAGGCCTCGGCGCGCTGCTTGGCTTCCTCATAGGCGCGCGCATTGGCGAGTCCCGCGGCGATTTGTCCAACGTAGAGGCCGACGAAGGTTAGGTACGATTCGTCAGGCCGGCGGAACGGATTGACGCCCGCGATCATCACGCCGGTGGGCGTCTCCTGCCGTTGTTCGACAATCGGCGCGATGAAAACTCGCTTGATTTGCGCGTCCCATGAACCCCAATCCTCCGGCAACGCCGCATCGGCGACTCGCACAGGCGCGCGCTTGCTCAAATCGACGGCCCATGAGCTTTCGAGGCTCGCGATACTCGTGACGAACGGCGCGCCCGGACCACCGGCGGGCAAGTTGGTACTCGAAACCAGTCGCGCATTTTTGCCGTCGAACTCGTAGACAAGAGTGAAAGGCAAGTCGCGCGAATCGACGGCGAGGCAGCGCTCCGACGCGCGGAATAGGCTCGCGGCGACGTTGGTCGACGAAAGCTGCACGCCGAGTTCTTTGAGGACGGAGATACGCCGCTCGGCCAGGATTCGCTCGGTATCCTCGGTGACGACGCATAGATGCCCGCGGACGGTGCCGTCGTCGTCGGAAAGCGGACTGTACGAAAAGGTGTGATATGTCTCCTCGCGGTAGCCGTCGCGCTCCAGAAAGAGTATCAGGGCGTTGTCGAAGGTGGCCTCTCCAGTCGCAATAACTCTTTCTATGCGCGGACCGATTTCGGCCCAGATTTCCGGCCATACCACCGGCGAAGGCTTTCCCAAGGCCCATGGATGCTTCGCGCCCAGGGTCATCGCGGCGTAAGCGTCGTTGTAGAGAAAGGTCAGTTCCGGCCCCCAGCTCATCCACATCGCATACTTGGAGGTCAGGACGACGCGCACGATCGAGCGCAAAGATTGCGGCCATCGTTCGGGCGGACCGAGCGGTGTCGCCGTCCAATCCAACTCGCGCATCAGCGCTCCGAGCTCGCCGCCTCCAGCGAACAATCGATCGCGCGGTGCGGGCTTCGGTTCGCTTTGTGTCATGAGCTTGCTTGACGATTGAAGAGACTCAGGTGCGGGTTTCAGCGTCTTGCCTCAAGCGCTTCCTTGGCTTTAAGCGAAGGCTACGCGACTGCGGGCGCGAATTTATTGTTTAAGCGCCGCATCGTGAGATCAAGCGACGCCAAGGCGTCAAGGCCGCGCTCGACAAAACAAAAGCGGGGCGACCTGACGCCCCGCTCATGCAGACGAATTGCGAATGGTGGTCTATGCGACGGGCGCCGGCTGCCTCGATGGTGTCGGTGCATAGGCGAACGTCAGCTTATCATCGTCGAGATCGACGGAGGTCGTGCCGCCCTTGGTCAGCTTGCCGAACAAAACTTCGTCGGCGAGTGTGCGTGCGATTTCGTTTTCGATCAGCCGCCCGAGCGGCCGCGCGCCAAAACGCGGATCATGTCCATGCTGCGCCAGCCACTTCTTCGCCGCCGCAGATACTTCGAGCCTCACCTTCTGCTTGTCGAGGCGATCCTGCAGCTCGTGCAGGAACTTCTCCACGACCAGCTCCATGACGGCGGGACTGAGCGGCGCGAAGTCGATGATCGCGGAGAGGCGGTTGCGGAATTCCGGCGAGAACATCCGCTCGATGATGTTCTTCGGATTGCCCATGTGGGTGCCGCCGCCCTGGAATCCGATCATCTCGCGCGCGAGCTCCTGCGCGCCCGCGTTCGTCGTCATCACGAGGATCACGTTGCGGAAGTCCGACTTGCGTCCGTTGTTGTCGGTCAGCGTCGCATGATCCATCACCTGGAGCAGGATGTTGAACAGGTCGGGATGCGCCTTCTCGATCTCGTCGAGCAGCAGCACGCAATGCGGGGTCTTGTTGATCGCGTCCGTCAGGAGTCCGCCCTGGTCGAAGCCGACGTAGCCCGGAGGCGCGCCGATCAGCCGAGACACCGTGTGCCGCTCCATGTATTCGCTCATGTCGAAGCGCAGGAACTCGATGCCCATCACCTTGGCGAGCTGGCGTGCGACCTCGGTCTTGCCGACTCCCGTGGGTCCGGCGAACAGGAATGCGCCTACAGGCTTGTCCGGATGACTCAATCCCGAGCGCGACAGCTTGATTGAACGCGCAACCGCTTCGATCGCCTTGTCCTGCCCGAAGACCGTCTGCTTGAGTTCCTCTTCGAGGCTCTGGAGGCGCGATCGATCGGTCGCCGAGACGGTGCGCTCCGGAATCTTCGCCATGCGCGCGACGGTGCGCTCCATGTCGCGCGTGCCGACGCTTACCGGCTCGGTCTGGCCCTCGCCGCGCAGATGCCCCGCGACGCCAGCCTCGTCCATCACGTCGATCGCCTTATCGGGCAGGAAGCGATCATTGATGTAGCGCGAGGACAGTTCCACGGCCGCGCGAATCGACGAAGCCGTGTACTTCACATTGTGATGCTTTTCGTAATACGACTTGACGCCGTTGAGGATCTGCACAGTCTCTTCCTGCGACGGCTCGAGCACGTCGATGCGCTGGAAGCGGCGCGCGAGCGCCTTGTCGCGATCGAACGAGCGCTTGTACTCCTGGTAAGTGGTCGAGCCGATACACCGAAGATCGCCCGACGCGAGCGCGGGCTTGAGCAGATTCGAGGCATCCATCGTGCTGCCCGACGCCGAACCGGCGCCGACGATCGTATGAATCTCGTCGATGAAGAGAATCTTCTTCGAGTCGCCGACGACAGCCTTGATTACGGCCTTGAGCCGCTGCTCGAAATCGCCGCGGAAGCGCGTCCCTGCCAGCAGCGCGCCCATGTCGAGCGCGTAAATCTCGACGCCGCGCAGCGCGGGAGGGACTTCATTGTTATGAATCGCGAGCGCGAGCCCTTCGGCGAGCGCGGTCTTGCCGACTCCGGCCTCGCCGACGAACACGGGATTATTCTTGCGGCGCCGCAGCAGCACGTGAATTGCGCGTTCGAGCTCGCGCTTGCGGCCGACGAGCGGATCGATCTTGCCGTCGGCGGCGCGCTTGGCGAGGTTCACCGCGTAAGTGTTCAGCGCCTTCGAGGGCGACATCTTGCGCTCACCATCCTCGCCGCCTTCGGCGTTCGCCTCTTCGGAGTCGCCCTCTTCTTCCGTGCCGCCGACGTCGTTGTCCTCGTCCTTGCCGACCTTGGACACGCCGTGAGAGATGAAGTTGATCACGTCGAAGCGGGTGATGTCCTGCTCCTGGAGGAAGAAAATCGCGGGCGATTCCGTTTCGTGGAACATCGCAACCAGGACGTTGCCGCCCGTGATCTCCTGGCGCCCCGAAGATTGCACGTGAAGCGCGGCGCGCTGCAAAGCGCGCTGCACGCCGAGAGCATAGTGCGGTGAAACTTCCTCGCCCTTGGGCAGCCGCTCGACCTGGTCGTCGAGATAGTGCTCGAGCTTGCGGCGCAGCGCGTCGAGGTCGGCGCCGCACTGCTTCAGGATGTTGCTGGTCGTTACGTCGTGGAGCATCGCGTACAGCAGATGCTCGAGGCAGACGTATTCGTGGCGGCGATTGACCGCCTCGGTCATCGCGAGTTGCAGCGTGACCTGCAGTTCGCGGCTGATCATCACATTATTGGCAGGAGGCATGCGTCACTCCTTTTCCATCGTGCACTTGAGGGGATACATCGCCTGCTTGGCGAGCTCCTCGACGGTGCGGACCTTGGTTTGCGCGACTTCGGAGGGGTAAACGCCCGCCACGCCCATACCATTCTGATGAACGTGGAGCATGATTCGTGTCGCTTCGGCGTGCGGCCGGTGAAAAACCGACTTGAGCACCTCGACGACGAACTCCATCGGCGTGTAGTCGTCGTTGAGCAGGATCACCTTGTAGAGCGGAGGCTTGGCAGTCTTGGCCTTCGTCTTGGTTTTGCGCTCGGTGACGGTGTCATCGTCCCCGCTGCCGCCATCGGTCATGCGCGCGACGAATATCCGCCGATCGATCAAATTCGCCGCGCGATCTTCACGGAGCCTGGATTTCGCTCGGGTCACGCTTCAAGGATAGCAAATTGAGCGATCGTTAAGGGAGTATCCTGCGCCCTGCCGTTTCAACTCCGCATCGGCATTGCTAGGCTCGACGCGCAGCCATGAATGATTCAGCAGAGCGGCTCGAAGTTGAGATTGCCGAGGGCATCGAGAAGGTCCCGCGCGAGGCGTGGGACGCGCTGCTCGAGCCGGATGATTCGCCGTTCGTCGAATGGGACTGGCTCTATGCGATGGAGCATTCGAAATGCGCCGTGCGCAAAACCGGATGGGCGCCGTACCATTTGCTGATTCGCGATCGCGCGCGCAAGAAGATCGTCGCAGGATGCCCGCTCTATCTAAAAACGCACAGCATGGGCGAGTTCGTGTTCGATCACGGATGGGCCGACGCCGCGGATCGCGCGGGTATCCGCTACTTCCCCAAGCTGATGGTGGGCGTGCCGTTCACGCCTCATACCGGGCGGCGAATCCTGACCGCGCCGGGCGCGAATCGGGCCGCGCTCATAAATCTCGTCGGCCACGCCCTCACGACGATCTGCGCGGAAAACAAGCTGTCATCGATTCACATCAACTTCTGCGAGCCCGAAGAGGCGGCCGCGCTCACGCCGCTCGGCTTCATGGAACGCCTCGGCTACCAGTATCATTGGCAGAACGCGGGCTTCAGCAGCTTCGATGACTACCTGATGCGGCTCAAGCACAAGCGGCGCACAGCGGTGAAGCACGAGCGCAGCGCCCTTATCGAGCAGGGCATCGAGATCCGTGTCGATGCGGGCGAATCGACGCCGGACGCGATGTTCCCGCAGATGTTCCAGATCTATCTTTCAACGATCGAGAAGCTCTACTGGGGCCGGCAGTACCTGAACGAGGAGTTTTTCGACATCCTGCGCGAGCGCTTCAAGCGCAACGTCGCCTTCATCGGCGCATACCGCGGCAAGAAGCTCGTCGCGGGTGCAATTAACCTGCAGAAGGCTGGAGTGCTGTACGGCCGCTATTGGGGATGCTTCCAGGAGCATCGTTTTCTGCACTTCAACGTGTGCTACTACGCGGGAATCGAGCATGCGATCGCAAACGGCATCCAGCGCTACGAACCCGGCGCCGGTGGCGAATATAAATGGCTGCGCGGCTTCGACCCCGCGCTGACACGCAGTGTGCATTACGTCGCGCATCCAGGATTGCGCAAAGCGATCGCGGACTTCCTCAAGCGAGAGCGTCGCGAAGTCGAACGCTGGATAGAAACCGGCAGCGCCCACAGCCAGCTAAAGCCGCCGCCGCCATCAGATCAGGAATCGGAATAACGGCGAAGCCTCCAAATAGCCTCTGCCGCGGCTGGAGCCGCAGGCGCAAGCCGCAAAGCGGCAGAGGCTATTGAGGGGCTTCGCTACGCGGGCCATTTGGAGGCTTCGCCGCAAGAGTGGTGGTCGATCACTCAACCTTCGCGCTTCGATTCGATCGGGATCACATTCGCCGGCGCGGCTGTTTCGCGCGGCCGGATCTCCACCGGCTCCAGCTCTTCGATTTCACGCTTGCTTGCGACGCCCAGCTCTCGGAATTTTCGCGCCGATGGCATCACGCGCGTTTCCAGGGATGCGACCGCGTTGTTGTAGGCTTCGACCGAGCCTTTGAGCGATCCACCTAGCTTCGCGATATGTCCCGCGACGGTGGCGAGGCGCTCGTGAAGCTCTTGGCCGAGCGCGCTGATACGTTCGGCGTTCTCCGCGAGATGCTCCTGCCGCCATCCGTAGGCGATCGCCTTTAGCAATGCGATCAGCGTCGTCGGTGACGCGAGCACGACCCTGCTCTTCGCGGCGTCCTCGATAAGGGTCGAGTCCTGCTGCAGCGCCGCGCTGAAATACACCTCCCCCGGCAGGAACATCACGACCATCTCGGGCGTCGGCGAGAGCGCGCTCCAATATGCCTTCGAGGCGAGCTGCCCGACGTGCTGCCGCACCTGGCCGGCATGCTCGCGCAGCTTGACGTCACGCAGCGGGCCATCTGGCAGCTCCAGCGAATCGAGATACGCCTGGAGCGGCGCCTTCGCATCGACAACCACGTGCTTGCCGCCGGGCAGCCGGATGATCATATCGGGCCGGAAGCGCGCCTCGCTGGTGAAGAGCGTCAGCTGATCCGAAAAGTCGCAATGTTCACTCATCCCGGCCGTCTCGACGACGTTGCGCAGCTGATGCTCGCCCCATCGGCCGCGCACCGCGGGCCGCCTGAGCGCATCGACGAGCCGCCCGGTCTGCGATCCGAGTGCTTCAAGTTGTGCTTTAAGTTCACCCTGGGCGCCGCGCCGCTCGCCTTCGATCTTGCGGATCTCCTCGTCGAGCTTCACCAGCGAGTCGCGGGCGGGCCGCACCAGATCGTCGAGCGCCTTCTCGCGGGCGGTGAAGGCCTGGCTTGCAACTTCACGATCAGCTTTAAGTTTCTCGTCGGCCCGTTTCAGGAAGTCATCGGTGCTGATCCGCAGCGCGTCCGCGGCCAGAGATTTGAAAGTGTCTGACAGCTTGCGCTCGGCGTCTTCGAGAAGCTGGCGTTGTTCCTGGAAGCGGCGCTCGACTTGCGCGGCGCGCTCATCGGCCTGTGCGCAAGAAGCGCCGGCGCTTCGAACTTCAAGCTGAAGATTGGAAACCTCGGAGCGACGCGCCTCGAGCTCGGTGCGGAGCGCATCCGCGCCCGCCGCCGCAGCCGCCGCGCGTGACGATGCGAGCAGCCATCCGATGAACACGCCGACCAATGCGGCGACGATCGCCACCCCCACAGCCATCATCATCTCACCTCCACCATCCAGCCCAGATTGTATTCTTCAAGACGCCGGGGATCGATTCATCCGCGACAGCCGATTCACAGTGAAGGATGCAGTGCTGTCGATGCGCGCGCGCTGCGTGCTTGGTATCGTAGGCGGGTTCGGGGAGGAGATTTGAAGGGACTACTCGAGAAAGGCTCGATCGTGATCCTGCTTGGCACGGGCGGCGTCGGCAAAACTACGGTCGCCGCGGCGATTGGACTAGCGGGCGCGGCAGCGAGCCTCAAGACCGCGGTGATCACCGTCGATCCGGCGCGGCGATTGCGCGACGCACTCGGACTGGAGCGTCTGGGCGGCACGCCGACGGCCATCAGCGCCAGGCAGATGCGCGCCGCGGGCCTCGATTCGTCTCATCACCTGGCCGCGATGGTGCTCGATGTGAAGGGCGCGTGGGACGCGATCCTGGAGCGCTTTGTCACCGACAAGGCCACTCTCAAGCGCATCTTCGAAAATCCCTTTTATCAGAGTCTGACGGCAGAGTTCGCTGGCTCGGAGGCGTTCGCGGCGTTGCAACAGCTCTACGATCTGCACCAGGAAAAGACCTTCGATTTCGAGGTCGTCGATACTCCGCCTGCCGCGCATGCGTTTGAGTTCCTCGATGCGCCCGCGCGGATGATTCGGCTGCTCGACTCGCGCACCGCGCGATGGCTGTTCACGCCGTCGCTTGCCGCAGGTCGCCTCGCGGCGCGGTTTGCGAGCGAGGCCGCGCGCTTCGTCGTGCGCGAGCTGGAGCGCTTCGCGGGCAGCAACGTGCTGACGACGATCGCGGATTTCTTTGCCGCCGCGGCGGAGAGCGTCGATGCGATCGTCGATCGCATGCACAAGACCGAAGCGCTGCTGCAATCGCCCGCCGTGAAGTTCGTGCTGGTGACGACCGCGGAACCGGACCGCCTGCGACAAGCCGAAGAACTCGTGCGCGAGATGGAAGACGATGGCCTCAATCTCGGCGCGATCGTAATCAACCGCTTCCTCGATGAACGAACGTGGACGCAAGTCGAAGCTGGCGCGGCGGACCCGCTGGAGCATCTGCGCGAGGTTTCCGGCCTCGATGCGGCCGACCATGCCGATCGAAACGGCACCGGCTCAAGCGGCATCGTCGGATTTTTCAAGGACTACCGAGAACGCACGCTGGATGACATCGAGAGGGTAGCGGCGTTTGAAGACTCGATCCCGGCACGCGTGCAGCTCGCGATTGCGCCGGAACTCGATGTGGGCGTGGGCGACATGGCGGCGCTCGGGCGGATCGCGCATTGCCTCACCAACGGCACCCGCATCCTGCGCCCGCTCGCGGCCTCAGCAGCAAAACTGCGCAAGCATCCAGCGGCCAGGCGCGAACGCATCGCATCGAAGTGAGCGTTGCGGCCCGCTGCCCAATCCCCTCTCCTTGGTCAGGGAGAGGGAATCAGCAGCGCAGGTTTGAACTCGAACTGAGCGAGATCAGTAGACCGAAATAGGAGGAACCGGAGTGAGTCTGTAAGCCGGGTTCTGTGCCCTTGCGGGCGGCGATCATTCCTCTAGGCCGATACTTGCGCATCGGCTCCAGCGACCATACCCGAGGGATAAGAGCGGGCCACTCACCCTCCTATTTGGTCTTGCACCGGGTGGGGTTTAGCATGCGCGCGCGATCACTCGCGCGCCGGTGGGCTCTTACTCCACCATTTCACCCTTGCCCGAAGGCGGTTTGTTTTCTGTGCCACTTTCCGCGGATCGCTCCGCGCCGCCGTTAACGGCCACCCTGCCCTGTGGAGCCCGGACTTTCCTCTTCCTTTAGGGAAGCGATCGCCCGACTCACTCCGGAGCGACTAATATATCGCCGACTGAGCGCACGCGCATCAGGATGAATGAAGAGCCCGGATGATCATCTATCCTATCCGCTAGGCTCATCCGGTTCCGCCGGGCACACGGGGGCGTCGATTTGAATTCTGGTAATCGATTCCGCTGCCCGCCGTCTACAAGCTCGAGCACGCGGGTGCCGGATGGCGTCTCTGTCAGCGCTAAACCGACAGACGATAAACTCTACTTGCGGAAGTTCCGCCAGGGCGTGCAGCCCCGGGTTCGATCCGGAAACGTCCGCTCCGTTCAGGGCGCGTAAAACAGGATGCGCTGGCAGTTGGGGCAGAAGTGGATTTGCAGATGCTTCTGGATCTCGTTGAACAGCTGGGGTGGCAGCCGCATCCTGCATCCCTGGCAAGTGCCGCCGGTCGAGTTCGCTACCGCAAGGCCGGCGCGCCGGCTGAAGATCATCTCGTAGCGCGAGCGCAGGTTGTCCGGGATATCGGCGGAAACCTTCTCGCGCTCGCCGCGCGCCTTGGCGATATTGCTCTTGAGCTCTTCGACCTGGTCGGCGATTTCTTTTTCCGCCGCGGCGAGATCCGCCCTGCTTTTGGTGATGACCTCGACCAGTTCGCCGATTCGAGTGGTGCGCGCGTCCTGACCTTCCATCAGGGCGAGAACTTCGGCTTCAAGGCGCTGGTTGCTTTCCTTGAGCGATTCAACCTCGTGCGCCGTGGCCTGGAGTTCCTTGTCGTTGCGCACCAGGTTGAGCCGCATCCGCTTGTTGCGGATTCGGGCTTCGCCTTCAGCAAGTTCTTTTTCGGTTTTCTTGCGATTGGCAGCGACCAGCTTGTCCTGTTCAACCAGACGCTCGTGCTCGGCTTGATTCTGGTTTAGCTGCTCGCGAAGTTGCTCGACCCGCCCTGCAATCGATGACAGCGATTGTTCGAGTTCCTGCAACTGCCGGTCGATGACCTGCAGATTCATCAGCCGGGTTATCTCTTCAAGCAATTCGGCCTCCAATGATTGGACGGCGTCGCACGTTTACGCTTTCTCCTGTGCGCGTGGGAAAATCGCGTGATGCCGCTCGGTTGTAAATGGGATGGGCCCACCAGGATTTGAACCTGGGACCAGCCGGTTATGAGCCGGCAGCTCTGAACCAGGCTGAGCTATGGGCCCTCGGAAACTCATCGAGCAGGATCGATGGTAGCAATATAAGTAAGCTGAATTAAGAGCTTCAAGCCAAAACATCGATTCTAATCGCGCTGGCTTCGTTCACCTTTCTGTGCGCGATTCACGTCTGAGAGCGATCACGGCCTGGGCCGCGGCAGTCGCGTCGTCGCCGTCAGCGTTGGCTGCGGCGTGCGCGGTGCGGCGCAGCGCATCCACCTCGCGGCCCCGGCGCCGGCGTTCGATCGCAGTGATATAATCGCGCACCAGTGCGAGCGTCGTCGCTTCCTCGTCGATCATCGTCGCAACCGCGATCGAGCTGATAGTGCCCTGAAGTTCCGGCGCGACATGGTCGTTCAGGAACTCGTCGATCGCCACCGGCTCCGTGCCCAGATTGCACAGCTCGGCGAGCGCCTCGCCCAGTTCGCGATTCTCGAACCATGAGAAAACGGAACTCGCAGCGATTTCGGCGCGCAGCGCGGGCAGCAGCATCGCCAGCGCGACCAGACCAATCTCAGCCTTTGCGCCGGCATCCTGCACCGGCGGCGGGGCCGTCGCGCGACGTTCCTCCTGGCCGTACGGACGCGGCGCGGGCTTGCGGCCTTCGCCGCGCAACAACCGCTCGTCAACGCCGAGCGCATCAGCGGCCTTGCGCGCCAAAATATCGAACTGGAATGAATCAGTGACTTGCTTCAAGATCGCGGCGACGCGATTTGCAGCCTCGGCGCGCTTCTCCACCGAGCCGCGCGAACCGGCAGCCTGCTCGGCGAGAAAATAATCGATCAGCAACTCCGCGGCGCCGAGCAACTCCTCGAATGCCTGAGCGCCGCGATCGTGGATAAAGGTGTCGGGATCGAATCCCTCGGGAATGAAGATGCCGCGGCCGAGCAATCCTGCCTGCAGAAAAATTTCCAGCGCCCGCAGCGAAGCCTTGCGTCCCGCGGAATCGCCGTCGAAACACGCCAGCACGTTCTTCGTGTAGCGGCTCAGCAGGCGGAGCTGCTCGACCGTGAGCGCCGTACCGCATCCCGCCACAACTTCCTTGAAGCCCGCCTGCCACAGCGCAATCACGTCGAAGTAACCCTCGACCAGGATGACGCGGTCCTTCTGCTGCACGGCTGGGCGCGCCTCGAATAACCCATAAAGCGTGCGCGTTTTCGAGTAGAGAGGAGACTCCGGCGAGTTCAGATACTTGGGCTGGCGATCTTCGAGCACGCGGCCGCCGAACGCGACCACCCTGCCCTGCGGATCGCGAATCGGGAACATCACGCGCCCGCGAAACATGTCGCGCCGTCCCGCTTCGTCCTGCTTGATAAGCCCGAGCTTCAATCCGGCCTCGCGCAGGCCGCGCCGCTCGAGCGCTTGCGTGAGCGAGGCGGGCCGCGCCGGCGCGAAGCCGATACGGAACTGACGTGAGGTCTCGATACTCAGGCCCCGCGCAGTCAGATAGTCACGCGCGACGGCACCGTCGGGCGTCTTCCAGAGCACGTGCGCGAAGAACTCCGCCGCAAGCTCGTTGGCCCGGAGCATCGCCTCGCGCTCGCCGCGCGCCGGCCCCTGCTCGTCGGTCTCCGGCAGGGCAATGCCATATTTTTGCGCGAGCGAGCGCACCGCCTCGGGAAACGTCAGCCCTTCGACGCGCGTCAGGAACTGGAAAACCGTGCCGCCCGCGCCGCATCCGAAGCAATGAAAGAAGCCGCGCTCGGCGTTGACCGAGAACGACGGCGTCTTCTCGTTATGGAACGGGCAAAGCCCAACCCAGTTACGGCCGGCTTTGCGCAGCCGCACGTGTGCGCCGATGATCTCGACGATATCCGCGCGGGCGCGGATTTCCTCAATTTGGGTTTCGCCGTAGCGAGCCATTAGCGCGTAAGCAGCGGGCGCATCCGCTCCGGAAAGTTGGTGATTATTCCGTCAACGCCGCGCTCGAGCAGGATCTTCGCGGACTCGGGCTCATTGACCGTCCACACGATCACCTTAAGTCCGTGACCATGCGCCGCCGCGCATAGCTCAGCGGTTGCGAGATCGTAGCGCGGGTTGATCGACTCCGCTTTCATTTTTATTGCTGTATCAAGGAGCTTCTGTGGATCTTCTTCTGATAAAAGACCGAAACGAATCGACGGATCGATCTGATTGATACGCGCGAGTGACTTCCAGTCGAAGTTCGACACGAGCGACGTCTCTATCGCGGCGTGACGCCGAATGATCGCGACGACCTTCTCCTCGACGCCCCTGGCTTTAATCTCGACATTCAGACCGCAATGGCCACTCGTGACCTCGAACACTTCGTCGAGCGTGGGGATGCGCTCCACCGCGCCACGAATCGACTTCGCCGCCGCGTTCAGGCCTTGCAATTCGCCGAGCGTCATCGCGGCGACTTTGCCGATCCCGTCGCAGGTGCGATCGACGGTGTCATCGTGGATAACGACGATCGCGCCGTCGCGCGTCATCTGCACGTCGAGTTCGCACATGTCGGCGCCGGCTTCGATCGCCGCGCGAAACGCGCTCAGCGTATTTTCCGGATAACTGCCGCTCGCGCCGCGATGCGCAATATTCAGTGCCAACCGCCTCACCACCTGCTGATGCGAGCAGTGTATGGCGTCGCTGCCCGGTTGCCAAATTCGCGCTCGCGACGCATCCACAGCTCGAGGTCGGCCCTCGTCACGAGACAGGCGAGGTGGCAGAGTTCCAATGGAACGCAGATGCCGGCGAAAAGACCATCAGCGCACGCCCGCAAGAGCTACGTGCGCGCCGCATTTCACACTCCAGCCGCGATGGCCGATGAAGCCGCGGGAATGCTCGTCGCGCGCGGCGCGCTCGGCTGCTCCGTCGTCGAGATGACGCGGCCGGGAGCAAGACCCAAGCGCAACGTTACACTCGAGGCTTACTTCAACAGCATCACGCGCAGCGAGATCGATCGTATTCGGCGCGCACTCGATGCCGCCGGGATGCTGGCGTCGAACGGCGCCGCGCACGGCGTGCGGCGCGTCACCGACCCCGGATGGGCCACGCTGTGGCAGAGCCGCTTCCGCCCGTTTCGCATCGGCCGCCGCTTTCTGCTCGTGCCGCCCTGGCAGCGCGATCACGAAGACGGGCGCGTCAGTATCGTGATTCAGCCTGGCCAGGCCTTCGGCACCGGCCATCATCCGACAACAGCCGGAACTCTGCGCGCGATCGAGGACGCGATCACGGCGGCGCCGCGCGGCACCGCGCTCGACGTCGGCACCGGCTCGGGTGTGCTCGCGATCGCGATGGGCCTGCTCGGCGTTCACGATATAATCGCAATCGACGTGGACACTATTGCGCTTGAAAACGCCGAGGAGAATGCCGCGCTCAATCGCATGGGCACGCGCATCCGCTTCTCGCCGGTGCCGCTGAACTCGATTCGGCGCCGCTTCGATTTGATCACGGCCAATATCCTGACTCCGACCCTCATCGAATTTGCGCCGAAGCTTCCGCAGATGCTGACGGCCAACGGCCGCCTCATCCTGTCGGGCATCCTCGGTCGCGAGGCCGCTGAGGTCGCGAGCCACTACGCACCGCCGCTGCGCGAGCATCGGCGCGTGATCAACCGCGGATGGGCGACGCTCGTTTACTCGCGATGACCCGTCCGCGCCGCTTCGCACTCGAATCGCCGCCCGGAACCAGCGCCGTCGCGATCGTGACTGGCGATGAGCTTCATCACATGCGCGATGTGACGCGCCTTGCGCCGGGTGCCCGCGTTGAACTGTTCGATTCATCGGGCGTCGAGTACACCGGCGAGATCATTCGTTACGAGCGCGATCGCGCCGAGATTCGCATCGAATCGAAAATGGCGCGCGAGCATCCGCGAATCATCCTCGCCGCGGCGATCGTCAAAGGGCCGCGGATGGACTTCGTCGTCGAAAAAGCTGCGGAACTCGGCGCAAGCGAACTGTGGCCGATCGCCAGCGCGCGCTCGCTCGTGCGCGACCCGGGTGACGAGCGGATCGCGCGCTGGGGCAGGCTCGCGCTCGCCGCCGCCAAGCAAAGCCTCGCGCCGTCGCCGATGACGATTCGCGCCCCGCTCGCGTTCGATGACTTGATTCGTGCCGTGCCGCCAGCCACGCTCGCGATTGTTTGCAGGCAAGGCGCGCGCCCGCTCGGCGACGTCCTGGGTGAGATGCAACCCCACACGGTTTTGCTAGCATGCGGTCCGGAAGGCGATTTCGCTGAAGCAGAGCTCGCGGCTGCCGCGGCTGCCGGCTTTGTGAGTGCGGGGCTCGGGCCGAATCGGCTGCGCAGCGAAACCGCCGCGCTGGCGGCCGTCAGTATCGCGGCCGAGCGGATGAATCGCGGCGCCTGAACGCGTCACGGAGGTAACTGGTGGCTTACAAGTTCGCATTCGTCATGGACCCGCTCGAGAAAGTGCTGGTCGACAAGGACACCACTTTCGTTTTCATGCTCGAGGCGCTCATGCGCGGCCACGAAATATATTTCCTCGGCCTGCGCGACCTCTATGCGCGCGGCGCGGCAGCGTATGCGCGAGCCTGGCGATGCGAAGTGATGCGCGCGAATCCACACTTCCGCTTCCTCGACGATGGCCGCGACTATCCGCTCGAAGCCTTCAACGCGATCTTCATGCGCAAGGATCCTCCGGCCGATGCGGCATACCTCTACGCCACGATGCTCCTGTCGCGCGCCGATCGGCGTCGCACCATCGTTCTGAACGAGCCCGCCGGTTTGCGTGAAGCAAACGAAAAGCTCTACGCGCTGAATTTCCCCGATGCGATTCCGCCAACGCTCGTGACCTATGAGATTGTTCGGCTGAAGAACTTTATGGACGAGCTCGGCGGCGAGATGATCGTGAAACCGCTCGACGGCCACGGCGGCGAAGGCGTGTTTCACGTCGCGGCTCGCGACCGCAACCTGGGCGCGATTCTCGAAACGGTCACGCAGTACGAGTCGCGTCCGATCATGGCGCAGAAATACCTGCCCGAGATTCGCGGCGGTGACAAACGGTTGATCGTCATAAACGGCGAGCCCGCAGGATGCACCTTGCGCGTGCCGCGCGAAGATGAGCATCGCGGCAATATCCACGTCGGCGGCACCTGCGTGAAAGCGCCGGTCAGCGCGCGCGATCGCGAAATCTGCAAGATGCTCAAGCCGCGCCTCGAGCGCGACGGCCTCTACTTCGTGGGCCTCGACATAATCGGCGACTACCTGACCGAGGTGAACGTAACCAGTCCCACCGGAGTGCAGGAAATCGATCGTCTCGACAACACCAGCCTCGAAGCAAAGGTGATCGATTTCGTCGAACAACGTGTATCGACGCTGACCAAGTGATCGAGCACAGTACGTTGGCGCGGAATCGCTCAGAACTGTTTGGCAAGCGGATTGGCGGAGCTAGTCTTCCCTAAGTGTCGGAATTCGCTTGATCTCGTCTGCCAGTCGATGACTAGTCCTTGGCCTTGTGAGGCGAGAGCCTATCTGCCAGCCTAGGGCGTCGCTGCTCCTCGCTCTCGAGTTCGTCGACGCCCACCAATGAGGATCTATCGCAATACGCGTGTTGTTTTTTTCGTTTCGCTGATGACTGCACTTATTATGCAGGATATTCTGGCGACGGCGGCGCTCGCGCAGGATCTGGGGACGATTTCGAGGCTCGAGGGCACGGCGCAGGTGCAGCGGGGCGGTAATACTATTCAGGCGGCGCTTTCGATGGCCGTGCGGTTGCACGACCGAATCACCACCGGCAAGAACACTTACCTCACTATCTCGATGCTCGGCGGCAGCGCGATGACGCTGTCGTCGAACAGCGTATTGACTATCGACGAGAGCGCGAATATCGGCGGCGCTGAGGCTCCGCGGCGCGTGGGTCTGCTCGCGGGGGGATTGCATACGCTGATCTCCGGCGCGATGCGCTCGAGCTCAAACATCGCGTTCGAAGTGCATACGCCCAATGCCGTCGGCGCCGTGCGCGGCACCGAATGGGACGAACAATACGAGCAAGGCACGCCGCGCTTGCCACAGTATAAAGATTGCGTCGAGTACACCGAGGTCTGGGTCGAGGATGGCGTCGTGCACGTCACGAATCCTGCGGTTCCGGGCGATCCCGGTCAGGACGTAACAAAAGGTCACTACGTGATCGTTGCTTGCGACCATCCGCCTATTGCCGCGACCGCGGCTGCCGGCGCCGGTCCTGGGATGCGGGCGTTCATGGCTGCCGGGCTCATCGCGCCTGCCGCCGGTATTGCGGCAGGCGTGGCGGCGGCAACATCCGGTGGCGGCGGAGGCCAAAAGCCCTCGTCACCCACGTTCTGAGTCGATCAAAAAAAGAGCGCCGGATATTTCCGGCGCTCTCATAACATTCCGCGAACCGCTTGCTGCTACACGCCCTTGGGATGCGATTGGCCGCCGTCGATCGTCAGCACGGCGCCCGTGGTAAAGCTGGCGGCCGGGCTAGCGAAATAGAGCGCGGCACCCACCACTTCTTCGGGCTCGCCCGCACGGCCTGACGCGTAGGTCTTCTGCGCGCGCGTCGTGAACTCCTCGGTGCGAGACCATCCTTTGCTGATGTCGGTGTGGAACGGCCCCGCCATGATACAGTTGACGCGCACCTTGGGTCCGTAGGCCTGCGCGAACGCGACCGTGATCGCATTGAGGCCCGCCTTCGCCGCCGAATACGGCGCAGTCGTGTGCGACGGCCGAATGGCGGCAATCGACGACACGTTGATGATCGCGCCGCCGTCGCCCTTAGCCATCCGCTCGCCGAACAGCGCCGAGAGCCGAAACGGTCCCTTGAGGTTCACGCCGATTACCTTGTCGAACAGATCCTCGGTGTGCTCGGTCATCGAAGGATAAAGCGGCGACAGGCCGGCGTTGTTGATCAGCACGTCGCATCGCCCCCACTTCGCGTACACCTCTTCATAAAGGCGATCGCAGTCAGACCATTTGCCGACGTGGATCGCGTGAGCCGAGCCGTCGCTGCCGAGCGCGCGAATTTCCTTGACGGTCTCCTCGCACGAATCGATCTTGCGGCTCGCGATTGCGAGCTTGGCTCCAGCCTTTGCGAATCCGAGCGCCATCGCATGACCGAGGCCGCGGCTGCCGCCGGTAATCGTCACCACCTTGCCACTGAAATCGTAAGTGACAGGACCGCTCATGATTGCGCATGCACCTCGCGTTCGATGATTCCGGCGTACTTCTTGAGCGCCGCCTCACGCAGCCTCGGGATGTGCTGCGACGGGAACAGATCGGCCGTAGCCTTGTGCTCGCGCAGCACCTGGCGCGCGACCGTGATCTTGTGCACCTCAGTCGGACCGTCGGCGAGACCCATGTGGAAGCTCTGGATCACCTGCTCGACGAACGGCATCTCGCCCGTCGCGCCCAGCGAGCCATGCAGATGAAGCGCGCGCGCCGAAACGTCGTGAAACACCTTCGGCATCAGGGCCTTAACCGCCGCGATGTCCTTGCGAACCAACAGATAGTCTTTGTAGCGATCGATCTTCCAGGCTGTGCGCAAGACCAGTAGCCGGAACTGCTCGATCTCCATCCACGAGTCGGCGATCTTCTCCTGCACCATCTGCTTCTTGGCGAGCTGCTCGCCCTGCGTGGTGCGCGACAGCACGCGCTCGCACATCATGTCGAACGCGCGACGCACCTGGCCGATCGTGCGCATCGCATGATGAATACGTCCGCCGCCGAGGCGTGTCTGCGCAACCGCGAAGGCGTCGCCGCGCTTGCCGAGGAGCGCATCCTTCGGCACCTGAACATTATCGTAGTGGATATACGCGTGACTGCCTTCGGCCTCGTGCGTGCCGACGCCGAGATTGCGCAGGATGTTGACGCCTGGAGTCTCTTTCGGCACCAGCAGCATCGACATGCGATGGTACGGGTCGGCCTCGGGATCGGTCACTGTCATCACGATCAGGAACGACGCGAGGTGCGCGTTCGATGAAAACCACTTGTGGCCATTGATAACCCAGTTGTCACCTTTGAGCTCGGCCTTGCAGGTGAAGACCTTGGGATCGGCGCCGCCTTGCGGCTCGGTCATCGAGAATGCCGACACGATCTCGTTGTCGAGCAGAGGCTGCAGGAAGCGCTTCTTCTGCTCGGGCGTTCCATAGTGCGCGAGGATTTCGGCATTGCCCGAATCGGGGGCCTGGCAGCCGAAAACGATCGGCGCAAAGCGCGAGCCGCCGAGGATCTCGTTGAGCAGCCCCAGCTTCACCTGGCCGTAGCCCTGTCCGCCGAGCTCGGGTCCCAGATGGCAAGCCCACAGCTTGCGCTTCTTGACCTCGGCCTGCAGCGGACGCACGAGCTTGTTGCGCACGGGATCCTTCACGTCGTACGGATGTCCCAGCACATAGTCGAGAGGCTCGACTTCTTCGCGCACGAATTTCGCGGCCCAGTCGAGTTCCTTTTGATATTCAGGATCAGTTTCGAAATCCCAACTCACGTCAGTTCCTCCTTGAGAACAGTTGATGATCGCGTGGCGCTATCGGCCTACGCGTCGACGAGATTCATACGCATTCCGCAAACCATGATCGTCTTGCCATCCGCAGCAAGCTTGCCGAGGCGCTTGGCGGCTTCCAGAGCCTTCGCCCGGTTGGTCGCGACGAGATCGAGACCGCCGAGGCCTTCGCCGCGTCCGTCGCTATCCTTGACGAATCGAACAGTCGAGTTCTCGAGTTTGATACTCGGATTGCCGGCCTTGTCCGCCGTCACCGGAATCTGAACGATACTGCTCCAGCGCTCGGCGAGATCCTTCGCGTCGGGCGACTGGATCTCGGCAACGGCGATCGCGCGAACCACGTCGGTGCGAATCGCCTTGTGAAAATCCTTGCCTGCAGGCTCCCAGGGTCCGTTGATATCCTCGCCGCCCTTCTGGAAGTCGATCTCGAGGAAGCTGCCACCCGTATCGCGCGGATGCAGTTGCATCACGGAGTACTCGTGGCTGTCGCTCTCGGCGACCTTGCGAATCTTGAGCTCGTCGACGCGCTTCTTGCGCGGCGCATGCTCGTCGCATTGGCAGATCACCATGTAGCCGCCGTCGCCCTTGCGCCGATCGAGATAGCGTCCACCAGCGGTGTTTTCCTGGATGGGAGAGACGACCTCGATGAACTGATTGCCGACGGGGAACAGCGCGTTCTGCAACCCGAAGACCTTCACGGCGGGATCGCGGAATCCGATCTCAAGCCCGAAGACCTGCTTCATGTCGTCCGCGACCGAATCAAGGTTCTTAGCAACGAGCGCGATTTGTCTGAGTCGTAGCCACATGGGAGTGTCCTCCTGCTATTTGTTCCGTCTGCTTGCTTGGAAATTCCTCTCCCTGACTTTTCTGATCCCTCTCCCTGACCAGGGAGAGGGCTAGGGTGAGGGTATTCTGGTCCTGCTCTAACAAAGATCTCAGGCGACCCTCATCCGGCGCCGCGATGCGCCGCCGACCTCTCCCTGGTCAGGGAGAGGGATTCAGATGGAGAGGCGATTTCGTTAACTCGTTGTTACCTTCCTTTGAACTTGGGTTTCCGCTTCTCGGCTTTTGCGGCGAAGGCCTCTTTGGTGTCCTCGGTATGAAACATCTGAACGTGGCGCTCGCTTTCGAGCGCTACGTAGCCCGCGAAGTCCATGCGCTCCGCATCGACGAAGTTTGCTTTCAGCGTGCGTAGCGCGATCGGCGCCGACTCGGCGAGGCGCGTCACGATCGCCTCGGTCTCGGCGCGGAAACGATCGTCGGGGAATACTTTCGATACCATCCCGATTCTAAGTGCCTCGGCCGCGTCGAACTTGTCCGGGAAAAAGTAAAGCTCGCGCGCTTTCGCCGGGCCAACGATCTTCGAAAGCGTCCACGGTCCGCCCATATCGCCCGCGACGCCCACGTCGAGGAACGCAACGTTGAATCGTGCCGACGCCGCCGCGATTCTAATATCGCACGCGAGCGCCCATCCGAGGCCGGCGCCCGCGCATGCTCCATTCACCGCCGCGATCGTGACGGCCGGCATGTTGTGCAACAGGACCGGCACGCGGAAGTCGGCGGTCGTGAGCGCAACGTCGGGCTCCGACGTCGCGATACGATTGATATCGGCGCCGGGGCAGAAGCCTTTGCCCGCGCCGGTGAGCACGAGCACGCGCAGCTCGCGATCCTCGGCGGCGGCGGCGAGCGCCTGCCCGGTCTCGACGAGCATCCGATTGGTCATGCCGTTGAGACGGTCGGGCCGATTCATCGTGAGGCGCGCAATCGGCCCCGACTTCTCGTAAATGATCGTTTCAAAATTTGCGCTCAAAGCTTTGCTCCTTTGATTCGCTTGAAGCGCGGCGGGCGCCGCTCGACGAACGACGCGACGCCCTCGGCGGCGTCAGGATGCTTCAGCGCATCTTTCATCAGCAGGTCGGCGTCGCGAAACGCGGGCTCCATCGCGAGCGACCAGTACTTGTAAACTTCGGATTTGATCACGGCGAGCGAGTTGGGCGAGATATTCGCCGCCATCTCGCGCAGGTAGGTCTTCGTCTCGTCGAGCAGGTTCTCGCGCGGCACGAGGCGATCGACGAAGCCCATGCGGTAGGCTTCATTGGCGTCAATACGCCGCGAGCTCCACAGCAGATCGAGCGCGCGGCTCGTGCCGACGATCCGCGGCAACAGCCACGCCGTTCCGTGCTCTGCGATCAACCCACGTTTCGAGAAGACGGTAGTGAAGCTCGCGTCGGTCGAGGCGAAACGCAGATCGCACATCATCGCAAGCACGAAGCCACCGCCGGCCGCGACGCCGTTGACGGCCGCGACGATCGGCTTCGGCACGCGCAGCAGATAGCTGAACAGCGCGGGCAGCTCGTTGGGATCGGAATCACGGGGACTCGATGGCGAGCCGGTCTTCGTCGATTGCGTGAGGTCAGCCGCGTCGAGGCCGGCGCAGAAGCCGCGTCCCTCGCCCGTAACAATGATCGCAACGGCGCGCTCGTCGGCCGCCGCGCGTTCGATCGCCTCACGAATCTGCCCAACCATCGTAAACGTGAATGCGTTCAGCTTCTCGGGCCGATTCAGCCGGATGATCGCGATCGGATCGTCGATATCGTAAGTAACATTCGATGCTTGTGATGCCATTGCCAATGCCGCGCGCGATTGACGCGCGCCCCAACTTTGAAGGCATAGCGGGATACGGGGCAAGAGCGCAAACGCATAAATCGGGGCACTAAAAAATCGTCATTTGACGGCGGCAAACGCGCTGTGCTTGAACGGATTCGATCCCGCTCAGAATTTTCTTCAACGGAGATATGACGATGCCCGGACTGGTGCTTCGCGAAGATAGAGATGGCCTGGCAACGCTGACGCTGAATCGGCCCGACAAGCTCAACTCGCTCAACGTCGAGATGTTTATCGAGCTGCGCGGGCACGTCGACAAGATCGCAAGCGAGACCGATCGCGTCGGCGTGGTCGTCGTGCGCGGCGCGGGCAAATGTTTCTCCGCGGGTCACGATCTGAATGATATCGCCGCGGGCGAGCGCCCGCCCAAGCCGAATTTCCAGGCCGACACCGTCGAAGCGCTGGCGAACCTGCCGCAGCCAGTGATTTCCGCGGTACACGGTCATTGCTACACGGGAGCGCTCGAGCTGGCGCTTGCTGGCGACATTATATTCGCGGCTGAGTCGGCGAAGTTCGCCGACACGCACGCGCGATGGGCCCTGGTGCCGGCGTGGGGGATGAGCCAGCGGCTGCCGCGGCGCGTCGGCACCTACAAGGCGCGCGAGATGATGTTCACCTGCCGCACCTTCCCCGGCGCCGAGGCCGCGCAAATCGGCCTCGCCAACATCTGCGTGCCCGACGACAAATTCGAATCAGAGCTGAAGGCCCTGGTCGAAATGATCCTCGCTAATTCCTGGCACAGCCATCGCGCGAACAAGCACCTCGTCGTCGATACCGACGCGTTCCCGCTCAAGGCCGGCCTTGCGCACGAAGTCTATCGCTCGAGCGGCGTCGGGCCCGACATGAAGGATCGCATCACACGGTTCACGTCGAAGTCGCGGAAGTAGGAACAGAGCAAAAAAAATTTACCGCTAAGATCACGAAGGCACTAAGGGAAGATGCGAGCTTCGCCCTTCCCTTTTATTACTTTGTGCCTTCGTGCCCTTTGTGGTGAGTTCCGTTTTTTCTTTAGTGACCTTGTATCATGCGTGCTCCAGTCGGCTGCGTGTGGCCGAGGATTGGATGCGGGCGGTATGGTTTTTCCATTGCCGCGACTTCTTCTGATGTCAGGCTGACATCCACCGCCGCGATCGCTTCCTTCAAATGATTCAGCTTCGTTGCGCCGATGATTGGTGCGGTGACGCCTGGCGCCTGGAGGATCCATGCGCATGCGATCTGCGACGGCGTTACGCCGCGCGCCTTGGCGATACGCTCGACCTCGTCGAGCACTTCGAAGTCGTATTCCTGGAAATACATGTTGCGGGCGAAGTCGTCGGTCTTGGCGCGTGCCGTGTCGCCGGAGCCCTGCTTGTTGCGATTTCCTGCCAGGAAGCCGCGCGCGAGCGGGCTCCATGGGATGAGGCCCACGCCCTCGTCGAGGCAGAGCGGATTCATCTCGCGCTCTTCTTCGCGATAGACCAGGTTATAGTGGTTCTGCATCGCGACGAAACGATGCCATCCGTTGGCTTTCTGCAAATGCAGCGCCTTCGAGAACTGCCACGCCGCCATCGAGCTCGCGCCGAGATAGCGAACCTTGCCGGCGCGCACCAGGGAATCGAGCGCCTCGAGCGTTTCCTCGAGCGGCGTCGAGAAGTCGAAGCGATGGATCTGGTACAGGTCGATGTAATCCATCTTGAGGCGCTTCAGCGACGCGTCGCAGGCTTCCAGGATGTGCTTGCGCGACAGACCGACGCGGTTCGGCCCGCGGCCCATCTGGCCGTGCACCTTGGTCGCGAGCACGATCTCGTCGCGGCGCGCCATCTCGTTCAGCCATCGCCCGGTAATCTCTTCGCTGACGCCGACTGAGTACACGTTGGCGGTGTCGAAGAAGTTGATGCCCGATTCAATTGAAGCGGCGAAATGCTCGCGCGCCTCGTCCATCGCCAGCACCCAATCGCGCCACTTCTTATCGCCATAGCTCATGCATCCGAGGCAGATGCGCGAGACGGTCACGCCGGTTTTTCCAAGTTTCGAATACTGCATGAATTCCCTCACGAGGTTGGGACTCGCCCAGTTGCGTAACGCCGATAATGTGCGGAACCGTCCCCAAATTCCGGCGACGGCCTAAACAAGTCAAGCGTGGCGCTAGGGCGGCGCGGGCTTGGCGACCGCAGGATGACGCGGGCGGATGTCGAAGCCGCGCTCGCGGATGTATCGCGCGTGGATAAAGCCGAGCAGCACCGCGTCGATGATCGCGACGACGATGATAACGCCTACAATCACGTCGCGGCGCTTGAGCTGCATTGTCGCAAGAAACCAGAAAAAACAATCTACCACTAAGTTCACGAAGGCACTAAGGCAGGATGCGGGCTTCGCCGTCCTCATTTATTACCTTTTTTGCTTCGTGCCGTCGTGCTCTTGATGGTGAGTTCTGGTTCCTGCTTCGACCCTGCTCCTATTTTCTTGGCGATGCACACAGAATAGGATTCCTCTGGGTGACTGGCCGATTGGTCAGGCCTCAATTTTCGGAGCATCGCGTGGAGCGGCTAATAAGCAGGGCCACGAAGGAAGCGCCGCTCAAGGTGGAGAAAAATGCGTGTACTTCTCGTTCATCCCAGCCCCCTCATGTACAGCGAGATCTACCTGCGCCTCGAACCGCTGGGGATGGAGCGCGTTGCCGCGGCGATTCGCGCCGCCGGGCACGACATCCGCATCCTCGATCTGCAGATTTTCAAGCATCCCGACCTGTTCGCCGAGCTTGCGAGCTTTCGTCCGCAGGCTGTGGGCTTCTCGCTCAACTACCTCGCTAACGTGCCCGAGGTGATCGATCTCGCCAAGGAAATCAAGCTGCTCTACAAAGACTGCTTCGTTTTCAGTGGCGGTCACAGCGGATCGTTCGTCGCCGAGGAATTGCTCGAGCATGCCGAGGGCGCGATCGATTGCGTGTTGCGCGGCGAGGGCGAGACAGCGGCGGTGATGCTCCTCGACGCGATCGGCACGAACTCGATCTCGAAAGTTCCCGGCGCCGTGACCACGCAGGGCATCGGACCCACGCCGATAATGCTCGACGATCTCGACAAATATTTCCCTGCGCGCGATCTCGGCCGTCAGCGCAACAAGTATTTCATCGGCGTGCTCGATCCCGCTGCGTCGATCGAATTCACGCGCGGATGCCCGTGGGATTGCTCGTTCTGCAGCGCATGGACGTTCTACGGCCGCAGCTATCGCAAATCGACGCCGGAGGCCGCCGCCGAGGACATGGCCTCGATCAAAGAGTCTGGTGTGTTCATCGTCGATGACGTCGCGTTTATCCATCCCGAGCATGGCTTCGCGATCGGCAACGAAATCGAAAAGCGCAAAATCAAGAAGAGCTACTACCTCGAGACGCGCTCCGACGTGCTGTGCCGCAATCCCGAGGTTTTCCGCTACTGGCGCAAGCTCGGCCTCGAGTACATGTTCCTGGGCCTCGAAGCGATCGACGAAGAAGGCCTCAAGATGCATCGCAAGCGCTCGTCGCTGGGCGTCAACAACAAGGCGCTGGAGCTGGCGCGCGAAATCGGGCTGACGGTCGCGATCAATTTGATCGCCGATCCGTCGTGGGACGAGCGCCGCTTCGAGATCATCCGCGAATGGGCGACGAGTATCCCTGAGATCGTGCATCTCACCGTGGCGACGCCCTACCCCGGCACGGAGCTGTGGTTCACCGAATCGCGCAAGCTGACGACGCTCGACTATCGGCTGTTCGATATTCAGCATGCAGTGTTGCCGACCACACTGCCGCTCGACGAGTTCTATCGCCAGCTCGTTAAGACGCAGGACGTGCTCAACAAGAAGCACCTGGGATTTTCGGCGCTGAAATCGGTCGCGGCGATCGCAGGCAAGCTCGCGCTCAAGGGGCAGACCAACTTCATCAAAATGCTCTGGAAGTTCAACAGCGTTTACAATCCGGAGCGCCAGTACAAGGAGCATTTTCGCGAGGTCAAGTATTCGATGCGCCCGCCGAAGATGCATACCGACAAGCGCCCCGCCGCCGAGGACTTGTATATCCACATGCCGAAGCCGACCAAGCACGGCGCCGCGGAACCCGCGGA